>JAYRKO010000220.1:0-5071 GCA_041905745.1 Tagaea sp.
GTCTTCATTGCGCCATCTCCTTTCGGATTCGGCGGCGCGGGGAGCGCGCCGTCCGTTGCGATCTTCCTAGCCGCACAACGCGGCGAAGCCGTGTCCGAAGCGTTTCTTCGTGTAACCCGCAGTTACAACCGTGGGCGTACCGCCGTGCCGGGCGCGTCGCTAATATCGGCTTCGCGATGAACACCCGCACACCCCACATCCTCGTCGTCGACGACGATCGCGAGATCCGCCGCCTCGTGGCGCGTTTCCTCGCCGAGAACGGTCTGCGCGTGACGGCCGCGGCCGACGGCAGGGAAGCCGACGAGGCGCTCGCCGCCGGGCGCTTCGATCTCGTCGTGCTCGACCTGATGCTGCCGGGCGAGGACGGCATCTCGATCGCGCGCCGGCTCCGAAAGACCTCCGACCTGCCGATCCTGATGCTGACCGCCCGCGGCAGCGAGACCGACCGCATCGTCGGGCTGGAGATCGGCGCCGACGACTACCTGACCAAGCCCTTCAGCCCGCGCGAACTGCTCGCGCGCATCCGCGCGGTCCTGCGCCGCACGGCCGAACGGCCGCAGGAGTCGACCAAGAACCCCTATTTCCGTTTCGCAGGCTGGATCGTCGACGTGCAGAAGCGCGAGCTGCGCCGGCCCGACGGCGCGCTCGTGCCCACGACCGACGCCGAATTCGACCTGCTCGCGGCGTTCGTCGAACGCCCGCAGCGCGTGCTGAGCCGCGAGCAGCTTCTCGATCTCGCGCGCGGCCGGCAGGCGCAGCTCTTCGACCGGTCGATCGACGTCGCGGTGATGCGCCTGCGCCGCAAGATCGAGATCGATCCCACGAAGCCCGAGATCATCCGCACGGTGCGCAACGGCGGCTACATGTTCGCGATCGACGTCGAGAACGGCGCGTGAGCGCCGCCCCGCGGGCCCGGCGCTGGTTCGACGGCATCGCCGCGCGCATCGCGGCGATTTCCATCGTCGGCCTCGTGCTGGCCCAGCTCGTCGCGGTGGGCATCGCGCTGCTGCTGCGCCCGTCGGAGCTGGAAGTTTTCCAGGCGCGCTGGCTCGTCGACACGGTCGTCGATCTGACGGCCGAAACCTTCTCGCGCCCCGGCCCGATGCGCGATGCGGCCCTGCGCGCGCGCCCGGAAGCGGAATTCCTGATCGCCGAATGGAAGCGCGACTACGCGTATCCCGAGGAGCTGCGCCTGCGCCGCACGGGCAGCGGCCGGCTTCTGCGCACGATCCAGGAGCGCCTGCCCTTCGGTTTCCGCGTCGAGGTCGACTTCGCCTTCCCGCCCGGCGGCGGCCTTGCCGCACCCGACCGCCACATCCGCCGCGTGCCGCCCGACGACGTCGTGTGGAGCGAGTCGGCCGGCGGTGCGGTGCCCGGCACGTTCTCGATCGCCGTGCGCGGGCCCGACGGCAGCTGGCTTCTGGTGCGCCCGCGCCGCTCGGATATCGGCGTGGGCTGGATCGTGTTCGGCGCGTGGCTGGCGGGCGCCGCACTAGTGGGCGCCTTCGCGGCGTGGTGGGCAGCGCATCGCCTCGCCCGGCCGCTCGAAGCGCTGGCGGGCGAAGCCGCGCGCGCGGGTGCGGGTCTCGAAGCGCAGGTCGACGCGATGGCCGATGCGCCCAACGAGGTGCGCACGATCGGCAGCGCGCTCGCGCGCATGCGCGGCCAGCTCGTGCGCCACGTCGAGGACCGCACGCGCCTGCTCGCCGCCATCAGCCACGACCTGCGCACGCCGCTCACGCGCCTGCGCCTGCGCGCGGAAGGGATCGGCGAGGAATCCGAGCGGCAGAAGGCGCTCGCCGACCTCGAAGAGATGGAGCGCATGATCGCCGAGACGCTGGAGTTCGCGCGTGCCGACGCGCTCGAAGCCCGGCCGGAGCGTTTCGATCTGGCCGCCCTCGTCGAGACGATCGTCGACGAGCGCGCCGATCTCGGCCGCAAGGTCGCCTACGACGGACCGGCGAGCCTCGTCATCGAGGGACGTGCGGGCGCCATGAAGCGCGCGATCGCCAACCTCGTGGACAACGCCCTGTCCTACGGCGGCAACGCCGACGTGCGGCTGGCCACACGCGAGGACATGATCGAGATTTCCGTCGCCGACGAGGGGCCCGGCATTCCGCCCGACCGGCTCGAGGAAGTGTTCCGCCCGTTCGTGCGGCTGGAAGCCTCGCGCTCGCGCGAGACCGGCGGCGCCGGCCTCGGTCTTTCGGTCGTGCGCGACATCGCGCGCGCGCACGGCGGCGACGTCGTGCTGCGCAACCGGCCGCTGCGCGGGCTCGAAGCCGTCCTGAGCCTGCCGCGAATCGCTTGAGCGGCGCCATCTTTCGTCGTAGGCCCTAGGGCCATGGCGAAGACGCTCGAATCGGTCGACGTGGCGGTGCTGGCCGGCGGGCTCGGCACGCGGCTCGCGGGCGCGGTGCCGGGCCTTCCCAAGGCGCTCGCCCCCGTGGGCGGGCGACCGTTCCTCGAACATCTTCTCGACTGGCTGGAAAGCCACGGCGCAAGGCGCGTCGTGCTGCTGCTCGGCCACCGCGCCGGCCAGGTCGAGGCGCACCTGGCCGCCCATCCGCGCGCGAACGTCGCCTTCGTCTTCTCGAACGAGCCGGAACCGCTGGGCACGGGCGGCGCGCTGGGCTTCGCGCGCGCGAAGTTCGCGAGCGATCCCGTGCTCGTCGTCAACGGCGACACGTTCGTCGACGGCGATCTCGCCGGGCTCGTCGCCGCGCATCGCGCCGCGAAGGCCGACGCCACGATGCTGTGCGTCGAGGTTCCCGACGCCGGTCGCTACGGCCGCGTCGAGATCGAGAACGGGCGCGTGGCCGCCTTCTGCGAGAAGGACGCGACGTGGCGCGGCCCCGCGGCGATCAACGCGGGCGTCTATCTGGTTTCGCGCGCCCTGCTCGCCAAGATCCCGGCCGACCGGCCGGTGTCGCTCGAACGCGACGTGTTCGAGAAGCTGCCGCAGGGCGCGCTCGCGGCGTTCCTCGACGCGCGCGCGCGCTTCGTGGACATCGGCACGCCGGAAAGCTGGACCGGTGCCGCCGACGTCATCGAAGGCGCAAAGCGATGAGCGACAAGCCCCCCGTGCGGCGGCTGTCGCGGCGCACCGCGCTCGAAAACCGCGTGTGGCGCGTCGATCTCGACCACGTCGTCGACGCGAACGGCGCGGAGGTGCGCGACTATCTGGTGCTGGCCGCGCGCGGTCATGCGGCGGGCACCGTGGGCGGCGTCGCCGTGCTGCCGGTGCTGGAAGACGGGCGCATCGTGCTCTTGCGCAACTGGCGCCCGGCCGTCGACGCGTGGAGCTGGGAAGTGCCCAAGGGTTTCGTCGAACCGGGCGAAACGCCGGCCGAAGCCGCGCGACGCGAACTCGTCGAGGAGACGGGCCTAGCCGGCACGCTCGAAGCGCTGGGCGCGGTGTGGTCGGAGCCGGCGGCACTGGCCACGCAGGCGGGGCTTTTCCTCGCGTACGGCTGCGTCCCGGCACCGGGTCGCGAACCGCTTTCGGCCGAACTGGGCCTTGGCGGACCGCAGGCGATGACGCCGGCCGAGGCGGACCGGTTGGCGCGCGAAGGCGCGATGCGCGATGCGGTGAGCCTGCTGCTGCTCGCGCGGTTGCCGCGCGAGGCGGGCGCGGGCTAGAACGGGCCATGACCAAGGTTCTCCGCCGCCCCGTCGTGCTCTGCGTTCTGGACGGCTTCGGCCACCGCGCGGAACGCGCGGACAACGCGATCCTGCTCGCGCGTACGCCCAATCTCGACCGCTTCCGCGCGGGCCATCCGCCCGCGTTCCTCGAAGCCTCCGAACGCCATGTGGGCCTGCCCAAGGGGCAGATGGGCAATTCCGAGGTCGGCCACATGAATCTGGGTGCCGGCCGCGTGGTCATGCAGGACCTCGTGCGCATCGACGCCGCCATCGAGGACGGTTCGCTCGCCCGCGAAAAGGCGTTGGCGGCTTTCGTCGCAAAGCTGAAGGCCTCGGGCGGCACCGCGCACCTGATGGGCCTGCTATCGCCCGGCGGCGTCCATTCCATGCAAGACCACATCGCGGCACTTGCCGGCGTGCTGTCGAAGGCAGGCGTGCCGGTCGCGATCCACGTCTTCCTCGACGGGCGCGACACGCCGCCGCGTTCGGCCGAGGGCTATCTTGCGAAATTCGAGGCCGACATCGCCGGCCTTGCGGGCGTGAGGCTCGCCACGGTGGGCGGGCGCTACTATGCGATGGACCGCGACAAGCGCTGGGAGCGTGTGGAAAAGGCCTATCGCGCGCTCGCGTCGGCCGACGCACCCAAATTCCCCGGCTGGCGCGAAGGGCTGGCGGCGTCCTACGCGGCCGACACGAACGACGAGTTCGTGCTGCCCTTCGCCGTGGGCGCCTATGCCGGCATGCGCGCGGGCGACGGCGTGATGATGGCGAATTTCCGCGCCGACCGCGCGCGCGAAATCCTTGAAGCGCTGCTGCTGCCCGACTTCAAGGGGTTCGCGCGCACGCCCGTCGCCTTCGCGGCGACGCTGGGGCTCGTCGAATATTCGGCGACGCTCGCCCCCTACGTGCCCGCGATCTTCCCGCCGCAATCGCTCGCCAACATGATGGGCGAGATCGTCTCGAAGGCGGGGCTGGCGCAGCTGCGCATCGCCGAAACGGAGAAGTACGCGCACGTCACGTTCTTCTTCAACGGCGGCGAAGAGAAGGAATACCCCGGCGAGCGGCGTATCCTCGTGCCCTCGCCCAACGTCGCGACCTACGACCTCAAGCCCGAAATGTCGGCGCCCGAGATGACCGACAAACTCGTCGCCGCGATCGAGGAAGACGCGTTCGACTTCATCGTCGTCAATTACGCCAACTGCGACATGGTGGGTCACACCGGCGATCTGCGCGCGGCGATCAAGGCGGTCGAGACGGTCGATGCGTGCCTTGGCCGCGTGGCCGCCGCGATCGCGGCCAAGGGCGGCGCCATGCTGATCACCGCCGACCACGGCAACTGCGAATGCATGCGCGACCCCGTTTCCGGGCAGGCGATGACCGCGCATACGCTCAACCCCGTCCCGGTCTATCTCGTGGGCGGGCTCCA
>JAYRKO010000221.1:0-5071 GCA_041905745.1 Tagaea sp.
CGCCCGAACAGCACGAGGAATTCTACCGTCACGTCGCGCACGCGTTCGACAAGCCGTGGGCGACGCTGCACTGGCGCGCGGAAGGCAAGATCGAATACGCCGGGCTTCTCTACGTGCCCGGCACGCGACCCATGGACCTGTTCGCGCCCGAACGCCGGCACGGCGTGAAGCTCTACGTTCGCCGCGTGTTCGTCAGCGAGGCGCCCGAAGGACTCGTACCGCGCTATCTGCGCTTCCTGCGCGGCGTCGTCGATTCCGAAGACCTGCCGCTCAATGTCAGCCGCGAGATGCTGCAGAACAATCCGGTCCTAACGAAGATCCGCCAGAGCGTGACGGGCCGCGTGCTTGGCGAACTGGAAAAGCGCGCCAAGGACGACGCGGCCGGCTACGGCGAGTTCTGGGCGAATTTCGGCGAGGCGATGAAGGAAGGCATCTTCGAGGATGCCGAGCACGGCAAGCGCGTGCTGGGTCTCGCCCGCTTCCGCACGAGTGCGGCACCCGACGCATGGGCGTCGCTCGCCGACTACGCGGGCCGCATGAAGGAAGGCCAGGACGCGATCTACTACATCGCCGGCGACGATCCCAAGGCCGTGGCCGCAAGCCCGCATCTGGAAGGTTTCCGCAAGCGCGGGATCGAGGTGCTGCTGTTGTCCGATCCGGTCGACGAATTCTGGATCGCGCAGACCGACGACTACGAAGGCAAGAAGTTCCGTTCGGTCACGCGCGGTGCCGCAGACCTTGCGAAGTTCGCGGAGAGCGAGAAGAAGGACGACGCCAAGCCCGAGGACGCGCCCGACGTGGCCCCGCTTCTGGCGCTGTTCCGGCTGGCGCTGGGCGAAGCGGTCAAGGACGTGCGCGCGAGCCAGCGCCTTGCCGAAAGTGCGGTATGCCTCGTCGCGGACGACGACGACATCGACATCCATCTCGAACGCATGCTGCGCCAGCACAAGCAGCTGAAGGCGACGTCCAAGCGCATCCTCGAAGTGAACCCGTCGCATCCGCTGGTGAAGGCGCTGGCCGAGACGGTGCGCACGAAGGGCGAGAATCAGGCCGTGCAGGCGCGCGTCAACGAAGTGGCGAAGCTGCTGCTCGATCAGGCGCGCATCGTGGAAGGCGAGAAGCTCGACGATCCCGCCGATTTCGCCAAGCGCATGGCGGGCGCACTGGCGGCGGGTTTCGCACCGGGCTGACGGGAATACGATTGAATCCCGCGGCGCGCGGGGCTTTAGTTGGCGGATGCCCGAAGCCTCGCTCGACCGCCATTCGCCCTTCCCGCCCGACGCGCCCACGCGCGCGGACGCCAAGGCGATGGACGCGCGCGACCCGCTCGCCAAGGCGCGCGACCTGTTCCAGATCCCGCACGGGCTTCTCTATCTCGACGGCAATTCGCTTGGCGCCTTGCCGCGCCATGCGCCCAATCGCGTATTCGAGACGATGCGCGCCCAGTGGGGCGAAGACCTGATCGCCGGCTGGACCAAGCACGGCTGGATGGATCTGCCCGCGCGCGTGGGCGCAAAGATCGCAAGGCTCGTCGGCGCGCCGGAAGGCACGCTGCTGGCATGCGACACGACGACGATCAATCTCTACAAGCTGCTGGCCGCGGCCCTGGCCGAACGGCCCGACCGGCGGACGATCGTTTCGGAGCGCGGGAACTTCCCGACCGATCTTTACGTCGCCGACGGGCTGTTCCGCACGCTGGGCAAAGGCCACAGGCTGAAGCTCGTCGATCGTGCGGCAGACGTCGTGGACGCCATCGACGACGATACGGCCGCCGTGATGCTCACGCAGGTCGACTACCGCACCGGCGAACTCCACGACATGGCGGCGGTCACGAAGGTCGCGCATGCGAAGGGCGCACTGACAATCTGGGATCTCGCCCACTCGGCGGGCGCGCTGCCCGTCGATCTCGCGGGCGCCGACGCCGACTATGCGGTGGGGTGCGGCTACAAATATCTCAACGGCGGGCCCGGCGCGCCGGCCTTCCTTTACGTTGCCAAGCGCCTGCAGGCGAGCTTCGTGCCGGCCCTGCAGGGCTGGCTCGGCCACGCGCGGCCGTTCGATTTCGATCCGGTCTACAGCCCCGCCGAGGGCATCCAGCGCACGATCGTCTCCTCGCCCTCGATCCTGTCGCTGGTGGCGCTGGAGGCAGGTGTGGATACGCTGCTGCGCTGGAAGATGGCCGATATCCGCGCGAAGTCCGAGGCGCTGACCGAGATCTTCCGCATCCTGATCGATTCCGTCGCCGACCGGCTGGGCGTGACGCGCGCGAGCCCGCGCGACGTCGCCCGGCGCGGCAGCCAGGTCTGCTACCGGCACCCGGACGGCTACTCGATCGTGCAGGCGCTGATCGCGCGGCGCGTCGTGGGCGATTTCCGCGCGCCCGACATCATGCGCTTCGGCTTCACGCCGCTCTACCTGCGTCACGTCGACGTGTGGGACGCGGCGGCCAATCTCGTCGACGTGATCGAGACGCGCGCCTACGACGAGCCGCGCTTCCGCACGCGCGCGAAGGTGACGTGATGGCGCGCCCCGAGGACGACGCGCACGCGGATTTCGCCGGCGAGATGAGCTACGGCGACTATCTCGATCTCGACGCCATCCTGTCGGCGCAGCATCCGCGCTCGGGCGATCCCAACGAACTTCTCTTCATCGTCCAGCACCAGACGAGCGAACTGTGGATGAAGCTCGCGATCGACGAGCTGGTGCGCGCGCGCGGACGCGTCGCGGCCGACGATCCGGGTCCCGCCTT
The DNA here is from genome assembly GCA_041905745.1 of Tagaea sp. GTDB lineage: Bacteria > Pseudomonadota > Alphaproteobacteria > CACIAM-22H2 > CACIAM-22H2 > Tagaea. Next base: position 2,750 of record JAYRKO010000221.1, read on the forward strand.
CAAGGGACTGGCGCGCGTGGGGCGCATCCTTGCCCAGCTCGTGCAGGCTTGGGACGTGCTGACGACGCTTACGCCCAGCGAATACAGCGCGTTTCGCGGCAGTCTCGGCCGGTCGTCGGGCTTCCAGAGCTACCAATACCGCGCGATCGAATTCCTGTGCGGCAACAAGAACGCACGCTTCCTCGAACCGCACCGCCACCGTGCCGACATCCACGCGACGCTCGATGCGCATCTTTCGGCCCCTTCGATCTACGACGAGGCGCTGAAGCTGCTGGCGCGGCGCGGCTTCGCGATCCCGCCCGCACGGCTCGCGCGACTGGCGCGAACCCTATGCGGCCGACCCTGCCGTGACCGCGGCGTGGCGGCAGGTCTATGCCGACACGAAGACGCATTTCGATCTCTACGAACTGGCCGAGGAGCTCGTCGATCTCGAGGACGGGCTGCGCCAGTGGCGCTTCCGGCACGTGACGACGGTCGAGCGCGTCATCGGCTTCAAGCGCGGCACGGGCGGCACCGAGGGCGTCGGCTACCTGCGCAAGATGCTGGATATCCGGCTTTTTCCCGAACTGTGGGACGTGCGCACGGACCTCTAGGGAATGGGAAGCGCGGCCGGGCCGTTATGGGCGCGTCCGGCCAAGGAGATTTCCCATGCGGATCCGAATTCTGGCGCTCGCCGTTCTCGTCGGCCTCGCGCCCGCGCTCGTGCGGGCGCAGACACAGCCGGCGCAGCCGGCCCCCGACGTGCTGGCGCGTCAGGCGATCGAGATGATGATGCAGGCGCTGCAGGGCGCCATCGCGAACCTGCCGCAATATGCGCCACCCGAGATCGACGCCGACGGCAACATCACGATCCGCCGCCTCAACCCGCCGCGCAGCACCGGTCAGGTGCGCCCGCCCAAGGACGACGGACTGTCGCTTTAGGCAAGCCGGAAAAGAAAAACCCCGCCCGCCTTGCGGCGGACGGGGCTTTCGTCGTTTCGACCCCGCGTTCTTACGCCGCCTTCAGCAGGCCGCGCAGCACGTAGGGCAGGATGCCGCCGTGGCGGTAGTACTCGACCTCGTCGAGCGTATCGATGCGGCACAGCAGATCGACCGTCTCGACCGCGCCCGAGGCGCGCTTGATCGTCATCTTGACGGTCATGCGCGGCTTGATGCCGCCCGCGATCCCCGAGATGTCGATCACTTCAGAACCGTCGAGCTTCAGCGTCTGGCGCGTCGTGCCTTCGGGGAACTGCAGCGGCAGCACGCCCATGCCGACCAGGTTCGAGCGGTGGATGCGCTCGAAGCTCTCGACGATCACGGCCTTGGCGCCCAGGAGCATCGTGCCCTTGGCCGCCCAGTCGCGCGAGGAACCCGTGCCGTACTCCTTGCCACCGAAGATGACGAGCGGCACGCCGCGCGCCTTGTACTTCATCGCGGCCTCGTAGATCGACATCGTCTCGCCTTCCGGCATCAGGCGCGTCATGCCGCCCGACGTGCCGGGCGCCACTTCGTTCTTGAGGCGGATGTTGGCGAAGGTGCCGCGCATCATGATTTCATGGTTGCCGCGGCGCGCGCCGTAGCTGTTGAAATCGTTCGGTCGCACCTGATGCTCGATCAGGTAGTTGCCGGCGGGACCGTCCTTCTTGATCGAACCGGCCGGGCTGATGTGGTCGGTCGTGATCGAGTCGCCGAGGATGGCGAGCGGACGCGCGCCCGTGATGTCGGCGAACGTGCCCGCTTCCTTCGGCAGTTCCTCGAAGTACGGCGCGTGCTTCACGTAGGTCGAGCCGGGCTGCCACTTGTACGTCATGCCGGCCGACGTGCCCATCTTCTGCCAGTTCGCGTCGCCCTTGAAGACGTTGGCGTAACGCTCGCGGAACATCTTGGCCGAGAGCGTCTTCTGGATCGTGTCCGCGATCTCCTTGTTCGACGGCCAGATGTCCTTGAGATAGACCGGACCGTCCTTGCCCATGCCCAGCGGCTCGGTCGTGATGTCGCGCAGCAGCGAACCGGCAAGCGCGTAGGCGACGACCAGCGGCGGCGAGGCGAGATAGTTCGCCTTGACCTGCGCGTGGACGCGACCTTCGAAGTTGCGGTTGCCGGACAGGACGGAGGTGACCGTCAAATCGCCCGCGTCGATCGCCTCGGCCACTTCGTCGGGCAGCGGGCCCGAATTGCCGATGCAGGTCGTGCAGCCGTAGCCGGCGAGCGTAAAGCCGAGCGCATCGAGATGCGTCATCAGCCCGGCGGCGACCATGTAGTCCGTGACGACCTGGCTGCCCGGGGCGAACGACGTCTTCACCCACGGCTTGGTCTTGAGACCCTTGGCCACCGCATTGC
>JAYRKO010000222.1:0-5055 GCA_041905745.1 Tagaea sp.
TCGGCAAGGAAGCGTTCTATGCGCAGGCCGAGATGGGCCTCGACGAGGCCTACGATTTCGCGAGCCGGACGATGACGCGCAACATGCTTGCCCGCGATGCCGAGGAAGGCATCGACGCCTTCATCGAAAAGCGCGCGCCGGTCTGGCAGGGGTGCTGAGTTGGAACCGCTCGACTACGAAGACGCCTATATCCGCACGATCCTGCGCCGCACGAAGACGATCGCGATGGTCGGCGCCAGCACGAACCGCCAGCGCCCCAGCTATTTCGCGATGAAATACCTTCAGGCGAAGGGCTATCGCGTGATCCCGGTCAACCCTGCGGCCGCCGGCCAGGACCTGCTCGGCGAAACGGTGCGCGCCTCGCTCAAGGACATCGACGTGCCCGTCGACATGGTCGACGTGTTCCGCGCGTCCGAGCATGTCGGGCCCATCGCGGACGAAGCGATCGCGATCGGCGCGAAGACGCTGTGGATGCAGCTCGGCGTGCGCAACGACGAAGCTGCGGCAATGGCAAAGACCGCCGGTCTCGACGTCGTCATGGACCGCTGCCCCAAGATCGAATACGGCCGCCTCAACGGCGAGCTGTCGTGGGGCGGCATCAATTCGGGCATCATCTCCGCGAAGCGCCCGAAGATCGTCCGGACGATCTAGCTAGGCTGCCGCCTTCGACGCGAGCGCCGCCTTGATCGCGGCCAGCGCCGCGTCCGCCTTCGACGCGTCCGGTCCGCCGCCCTGTGCCATGTCCGGGCGGCCGCCGCCGCCCTTCCCGCCCAGCTCGGCGACGCCCAGCTTCACGAGATCGACCGCGCTGACCTTCGCGGCGAGATCCTCGGTCACCGCGACGACGATCGAGGCCTTGCCGTCCTCGGTCGCGACCAGCGCCACGACGCCGGACCCGATCTGCTTCTTGATCTCGTCGGCCGTCGCCTTCAGTTCGCGCGCGGGCGTGTTCTCGAGCTTGCGGCCCGCGAACTTGAGCGAGCCCACCTGCTCGGCGCCGCCGCCCGACGAACCGCCGCCGCCGACCGCGAGCGCGCGGCGGGCTTCGGAAAGTTCGCGTTCGAGCTTGCGCCGCTCGTCCATCAGCGCGCCGATGCGCGTGGGCACGTCGGCCGGAACGGTCTTGGCGATCATCGCGGCGTCGACCAGCAGGCGCGCCTGCTCGGCCAGATACGCGCGCGCGGCCTCGCCCGTCATCGCCTCGATGCGGCGCACGCCCGCGGCGACCGCACCTTCCGACACGATCTTGAACAGGCCGATGTCGCCCGTGCGGCGCACATGCGTGCCGCCGCAAAGCTCGGTCGAGAAGGGCTTCGCTTCCGAAGCGCCGCGCGGATAGCCCATCGAGACGACGCGCACTTCCTCGCCGTACTTCTCGCCGAACAGCGCCAGCGCGCCCGCCTCGACGGCGGCATCCGGCGTCATCAGGCGCGTCGTGACATCCTGGTTTTCGAGCACGCGGCGGTTGACGTCGGCCTCGACGGCCGAAATGTCGTCGGACGACAGCGGCGTGGGCTGCGAGATGTCGAAGCGCAGCCGGTCGGGCGCCACGAGCGAGCCCTTCTGCGTGACGTGATCGCCCAGCCGGCGGCGCAGCGCCTCGTGCAGCAGGTGCGTGGCCGAATGGTTGGCGCGCAGCCTGTCGCGGCGGTCGACGTCGACGCGCAGTTCGGCGAAGTCGCCGACCTTGATCGCGCCCTTCGTCACCTTGCCGGAATGGACATGCATGTCCCCGGCCACCTTCTGCGTATCGTCGATGGCGATTTCCGCACCGGCGGCCGTGAACACGACGCCGGCATCGCCCATCTGGCCGCCGGATTCGCCGTAGAACGGCGTCTGGTTCAGGATCAGGGCCACCTTGTCGCCGGCCTTGGCGGCCGACGTTTCCTTGCCGTCGACGACGATGGCGGCGATGCGCCCTTCCGCGCTTTCCGTCTCGTAGCCGAGGAATTCGCTCGCCCCGACCTTCTCGCGCAGTTCGAACCACACGCGATCGCCCGCCTTCTCGCCGGACCCGGCCCACGAGCGGCGCGCCTCTTCCTTGGCCTTTTCCATCGCGGCGTTGAAGCCGTCGGTGTCGACGCCGATACCACGCCCGCGCAGCACGTCCTGCGTGAGGTCGAGCGGGAAGCCGTAGGTGTCGTAGAGCTTGAAGGCGACCTCGCCCGCGAGTTTCTGGCCCTTGCCGAGCCCGCCGGAGGATTCGTCGAGCAGGCGCAGGCCGCGGTCGAGCATCGCCTTGAAGCGCGTCTCTTCGAGCTTCAGCGTCTCGGTCGCCAGCGCCTGCGCGCGCACGATCTCGGGGAAGGCCTGCCCCATCGCGTCGACCAGCGTCGACACGAGACGGTGCATCAGCGGATCCTTGCAGCCGATGATGTGCGCGTGGCGCATCGCGCGGCGCATGATCCGGCGCAGCACGTAGCCGCGCCCTTCGTTGGACGGCAGCACGCCGTCGGCGATGAGGAACACCGCCGAACGCAGGTGGTCGGCGATCACGCGGTGCGAGACCGCGTGCGGCCCGTCGGCCGGAACGTTGGATGCGTCGGCCGAAGCGAGGATGATCCGGCGCATCAGGTCGATGTCGTAATTGTCGTGCTTGCCCTGCAGCACGGCCGTGATGCGCTCGAGCCCCATGCCGGTGTCGATCGAGGGCTTGGGCAGCGACACGCGCTCGCTGGCCGAGACCTGCTCGAACTGCATGAAGACGAGATTCCAGATCTCGATGAAGCGGTCGCCGTCGGCGTCGGGCGAGCCCGGCGGGCCGCCCGCGATCTTCGGGCCGTGGTCGAAGAAGATTTCCGAGCACGGGCCGCAGGGGCCCGTATCGCCCATCGCCCAGAAATTGTCGGAGGTCGCGATGCGGATGATCTTCTCGTCGGGCAGGCCCGCGATCTTCTTCCAGAAGCCGGCCGCCGCGTCGTCGTCGTGGTAGACGGTCACGCACAGCTTGTCCTTCGGGAGCCCGTACTCCTTCGTGACGAGGGTCCAGGCGTGCTCGATCGCCGTTTCCTTGAAATAGTCGCCGAACGAGAAGTTCCCGAGCATCTCGAAGAACGTGTGGTGGCGCGCCGTGTAGCCGACATTCTCGAGGTCGTTGTGCTTGCCGCCGGCGCGCACGCACTTCTGCGAGGTGGCTGCGCGCACGTAGGGGCGCTTTTCCTGTCCGGTGAAGACGTTCTTGAACTGGACCATGCCCGCGTTCGTGAACATCAGCGTGGGATCGTTGCGCGGCACGAGCGGCGAGGACGCGACGACCTGATGGCCGTTCTTGGCGAAATAATCGAGGAAGGTCTTGCGGACGTCGCTGGCACTCGTCATCGGAAAGTCGGCTCCGGACACGGGGTTCCGGGGGCCTTGGACCGGCCTGGCCCCCTTGAAAACGGGCCTAGATGTAGCTTTCGCGCGCCGGGGTGTCCAGTTGGGGCGGAAAAGCAGAACGGGCCGGCGGTCGCAGCGCTTCGGGCTTATGCGACGGCCGGCCCGTGTCGTGGTCCGGGATTTTCAGATCCGGGACCGGAAGTTCGGAAACCGGAGAAACAAGGCTTGGAAGTTCGAAGGCGGCCCGAGGCCGGGGCGCCGACGGGTCCGGGGCCACTCTCCCCTCGCCCGCCGGCTGCCGCCGGTCAGTTGTCGCCGCCGCCGGGCTCGGCCATCATCGCGCTGGCGACGGTGCCCGAATTGCCGCGGATGGCCGCCTCGATGGCGGCCGAAACTTCCGGATGCTCCTTGAGATAGGCGCGCGCGTTTTCGCGGCCCTGACCGATGCGCTGGCCGTCGTAGGAGAACCAGGCGCCGGACTTCTCGACGACGCCGGCCTTGACGCCGAGATCGATGAGTTCGCCCGTCTTCGACACGCCCTCGCCGTACATGATGTCGAATTCGACGACCTTGAACGGCGGGGCCATCTTGTTCTTCACGACCTTGACGCGCGTCTGGTTGCCCACGACGGTCTCGCGGTCCTTGATCGCGCCGATGCGGCGGATGTCGAGGCGCACGGACGCGTAGAACTTGAGCGCATTGCCGCCCGTCGTCGTCTCGGGATTGCCGAACATGACGCCGATCTTCATGCGGATCTGGTTGATGAAGATGACGAGCGTGTTCGAACGCGAGATCGAGCCGGTAAGCTTGCGCAGCGCCTGGCTCATCAGGCGGGCGTGCAGGCCCATGTGGCTGTCGCCCATTTCGCCTTCGAGTTCGGCGCGCGGCACGAGGGCGGCGACCGAGTCCACCACCAGCACGTCGATGGCGCCCGAACGCACGAGCGTGTCGGCGATTTCGAGCGCCTGCTCGCCCGCGTCGGGCTGCGAGATGAGGAGGTTGTCGACGTCCACGCCCAGCTTGCGGGCGTAGGCCGGGTCGAGTGCGTGCTCGGCGTCGACGAAGGCGCACGTGCCGCCGGCCTTCTGGGCCTCGGCGATGGCGTGCAGCGCCAGCGTCGTCTTGCCGGAGCTTTCCGGCCCGTAGATCTCGATGATGCGGCCCTTGGGCAGGCCGCCGATGCCCAGCGCGATGTCGAGGGACAGCGAGCCGGTCGACACGACGTCGGCGGTGACCGCCTGTTCGCGCGAACCCAGCTTCATGATCGAACCCTTGCCGAACGATCTTTCGATCTGGCCCAGGGCCGCCTCGAGCGCCTTGTTCTTGTCCATGTTGTCCTTCTCGTTCGTTTCCCGCTCCCGCGGGGCCGAACGCAACGCCGTTACCGTCGACATGTTTCACTCTCCTTATCAGGGGCGCCCCACCTGGCCAACGCCTGTGGAAATCGCCGTTTGACCATTGACTTAATAACGTCTGACTTAAATCCAGAGCACCCCGAGTACCGCTTTTGTTCCCCGTAGCACCCCGACGCGGAACCCATTGGTCTCGCGTCGTGATCGGGACAGTACCAGCTTTGTTCTCATTGGCAAGCGAAAAAGCAGGCCGGCCGGAACGAACAAGTTTTCGGACGTCTGCGGCCTAGCTTTTGGCGCCCGGCGCCTTGGGCGCCAGCTTCTGCCGGTAGCCCGACAGGAACGACTCGAACGGCGCCAGCGAGGACACGCGCGCGGCGATGGA
>JAYRKO010000223.1:0-5049 GCA_041905745.1 Tagaea sp.
CATGGTCTTGCGTACGATTTCCACAGCCCTTGCCCTTGCCCTTGCCGTGCTGGCTAGTTCAGTCAGCGCACAGCCGCGTCCGGAATATCTGGACGGAATTTATGTCGGCGGCAATGTCGGTGCGCACAAGCCGCAGAGTTCCGGCATCTCGCGCAACGGCCAGGAAATGACCGCGAAGATCAATACGGGCCTCGCGGGTGCCGCATCGATCGGCTACGGGTTCGGCAACGGCCTGCGCGGCGAACTCGAACTCGCGCACCGCGCGGGCTCGATCGGATCGCTTTCCAATGCGGCCGCCGGCGCCTCCGGCGGCCGTCTCGACGCGACGAGCGTAATGGCGAACGTCCTCTACGATTTCGCGAACGAAACGGCGTTCGTTCCCTATCTTGGCGCCGGTGTCGGCGGCGCGCGGCTGCGTGCCAGCAATATCGGTCCCGACCAAGGCAACGCGATCGTTTCGGGGGGCGCGAACGTTTTCGCCTATCAGGGCATTGCCGGTCTCGACTACCGGATCGGGAACAATCTCGCCGTCGGGGCGAGTTACCGTTACTTCGCCACGGCAGCGGCCAGCATACCGACGAGTGCCGGCGACAGCGCGCGCGTTCCCTACCGGGACCACGCGGTTCTGATCGGCATGCGCTATGCCTTCAACCCGACGGTGGCGGCGGCAGCCCCGGCTGCGGCGGCACAACCGGCCGCCGCCCCGGCGCCGGCGCCCGCCCCCGTGGTCACGCCGCTGGCGGCCGCGCCGATGGCGGGTCCGCGCGCCTACACGGTGTTCTTCGAGTTCGACAAATCGACCATCAGCGACGACGCAAACCGCGTGCTGGTCCAAGCTGCGGAATCCGCGAAGGCTGGAGAATTCACCCGGATCCAGGCGACCGGACACGCCGACACGATGGGAACCCCGCGCTACAACATGGCGCTCTCGATTCGCCGGGCGAATGCGGTGCGCGACGTCCTTGTCCGCGAAGGAATTCCAGCCACACAAATTGTCGTCATCGGCCGCGGCGAAACCCAGCTCTTGGTCCCAACCCCGGACCAAACAAAGGAACCGCGAAACAGACGCGTGGAAATTGTTATAGAATAATAGCTTAAAGAATAATTCTAAACCATAGATGAAACTGTGCCTCCCGAGCAACAGCAGCAGAAAAACAAATCCGGCGGCACAAATCCGAACAAACTCATGTTATCTATCCGTCTGAACGAATCTGCGCCACTGGCGCGGATGCCACGAATTTGGGTTCGCGAGAGGAACATGCCAATGCGTTTGCGCACCGCCCTACTTACCGCCGCCACGATCGTCGCGCTTGCTGCGCCGGCGGCGGCTCAGAGCACCACCGGTTTCTACATCGGCGGCGGCGGCGGCATTAACTGGCTGCAGGACCAGAGCGGCAAGACCGAACCGACGTCGGCCAACATCGATGCCGACTTCAAGACAGGGTACGGACTGTTCGGTGCGCTCGGCTACGGCTACGCGAACGGCTTCCGTTCGGAACTCGAGCTGAACTACCGCAAGAACAACCTCGACAGCCTGAAGCGCAACGGCACGGCGCAGACGTCGCCGGGCGGCGATCTGGGCCAGTTCGGCGTGTTCGGCAACATGCTCTACGATTTCAACGCCGGTCTTCCCTTCACGCCGTATCTCGGTCTCGGTCTCGGCTGGATCCGGTCGGCCGCCGAACTCAAAGGCAACGGCATCACGGCGGTGGACGATACCGACAATCTGCTGGGCTACCAGCTGATGGCCGGCGCGTCCTACCCGCTCACGCAGCAGCTGAAGGTCACGCTCGACTACCGCTTCATGTCGAGCGTCAACAAGCCGGAATACGCGACGACGGCGGCATATCAAGCTGCCAACGCCGGCGAGAACACGCTGAAGATGGATCGCCCGATGAACCACGCGATCATGCTCGGCTTGCGCTATGAGTTCGGCGCCCCCGCGCGTCCGGCACCGGCTCCGACGCCGACGCCCGCGGCTGCTCCTGCCCCGGCTCCGGCTCCCGCGCCGGCTCCCGCGGCCGCTCCGGCGCCGCAGATCCAGCGCAACTTCCTCGTCTTCTTCGACTTCGACCAGTCGTCGCTGACGCCGGAAGCCACGCGCATCATTCAGCAGGCTGCCACGACGGCCAAGCAGGGCAGCGTGACGCGCATCACGGCGACCGGCCACACCGATACCTCCGGCTCGACGAAGTACAACCAGGCCCTCTCCGAGCGCCGTGCGGCCTCGGTCAAGGCCGAGCTGGTGCGTCAGGGCATCCCCGCGAACCAGATCGCCACGGTCGGCCGCGGCGAAAGCGAACTGCGCGTGCGCACCGCCGACGGCGTGCGCGAGCCGCAGAACCGCCGCGTCGAGATCGTGCTGCAGTAAGCGGCCGATCCCGCCAAAGACGAAAGGGCCGGTCGAAAGACCGGCCCTTTTCTTTTGTGCGCGGATCGTGAAACCGGTCAGCGCGCGAGCGCGTACTGCATCGCCGGATCGCGTCCGCAGACTTCGCCGAAACGTTCCGGCGAATGCTTGGCCCGCTCTTCGACGGCCTCGCCCAGCTTGCCCTTCTCGATCCGCACGACGCTGTCGAACAGCGCCGTCGTATCGCTGCAGAAGGTCGGGCTCGCCATCGACCGGTTCGAGGCATCGTTGGCCAGCGCCGTCGTGAAGGTGTCGTAGCGCCGCTGCGGATTGCCGCCGCCGATGCGCGCGAAATGCTGCTGGATGACCTTGTTGTGGCGCTGCAACTCGGCGGAATGGCGATCCATGAACGCATTGTACTTGGCGCTCTGGTCGATCGCGCGGACGCACGAGAGGGTAGCGACCATGAGTTCGGTCTGCAGGACCCGGGCCTTGACCGCGACCGCCTCGTCCCGCGTCAGGCATGCCTGCTGCGAAAGGGCCGATCCTGCCCCGACGCACAGGGCCAATACGGCGACGGTTCCGGCCAGTCCAATTCGCAAGTCCGCCTCCGTCAGGTTCGAGATTGCAGTCTTTATATACGATTACCGCCGGGCGGCCGAACACTTTTGGCCGTGGCTTAGGGACTTAGAATATCGGCAAAATCCGCGATAGTCTGCGCCGATGAAGATCGGAATCGTGGGACTCGGCGCAATCGGCCGCAGCGTCGCAAAACTTCTGGAGGCGGGCCGCCCCGGCATTTCGCTTTGCGCACTGGCGGGCCGCGACGTCGCGGCAACGGCTGAGAAGGCTCGTGCGTGCGCGCTGAAGGCGCCCGCCATGCGTCTCGACGAACTGGTCGCGGCGAGCAACGTGGTCGTCGACTGCGCGGTATCGGCTTCGTTGCGGGAAATTGCACATGCCGCTTTCACCCGGAAGCGAACGCTCGTCACCGTCAACGCCTCCGCCCTCCTGGCTGCACCGGAAATTTTCGACCAGGCCGCTGCAGCCGGCGCACGCGTCGTCGTGGCCAGCGGCGCGCTGCTTGCGTTCGATGCGGTCGCAGCGGCTGCCGTCGGGCGCATCGAAAAAGTGACCATGCGCAACAGGAAGCCGCCGCGCGCATTGGCGGGTGCGCCTTACGTTGTCGCCAACGGCATCGATCTGGACGCCATCCGCGTCCCGACCGCGATCTTCCGCGGCAGCGCGCGCGAAGCTGCCGCCGGATTTCCGGCCAACGTGAATGTCGCTGCGGCCCTGAGCCTCGCCGGCATCGGGCCCGACCGGACGGAGGTCGAGATCTGGGCCGACCCGACGATCGCGCGCAACGTCCACGAATTCGACCTCGTCTCGGACAGCGTCAGTTTCTCCGTCCGCACCGAGGGGCTTCCGTCGCCGGACAACCCGAAGACCAGCGCGATCGTCCCGCTTTCCGTCGTGGCGACGCTCGACCGGCTCGCTGCACCCGTCAGGATCGGGACGTAAGTTCGGCCGTTTCGATCCGCTTCTCGGCCGAAAGAAATTTGTGGACCGGACAGTGCTCGGCGATGGCGACGAGACGCCGGCGCTGCTCTTCGGCGAGATCGCCGTCGATCTCGATCTCGCGCACGATGCGGTCGAGCTTGCCGGTGCCGTCGGCGCGATCGATCCGGTCCATCCGAAGCCGTACGGCAACATGCGCCAGCTTCCAGCCCTTCCGGTCGGCGTACATGCGCACTGTCATGCTCGTGCATGCGCCCAGCGATGCAAGCATATACTCGAACGGCTGCGGGCCCGCGTTGCCGCCGCCGTCCGCAACCGGCTCGTCGGCGACAAGGCGGTGCGAACCGACCTCGACGGCATTGACATATTTCGGTCCGGTTTCGCGGACCCACACCGGTTCCGGCAAGCTCATTGCGCCCTCCTCGTCGTTCCATAAAGATTTCGCCGATCCGGCGCCGACTTCAAGGGGCAATCCCCCCTATTGCACGAACGCGCTTCCGCCCGTCGTCGAAGCGCGCTATGGCATCGCCGGCAACCATCGAGAGGCCGACCGCCGATGGACTCGAATGACGTCGAAATCGTTTCGAAGACGCGCTCCTACGACGGCTTCCTGAAAGTCGACGTCTACCGGCTTCGCCACCGAACGTTCGGCGGCGGCTGGAGCCCCGTGCTGACGCGCGAGATGATGGAACGCAGCCACGCCGTCTGCGCGGTTCCCTACGACCCGACACGCGACCGCGTCGTGCTCATCGAACAGTTTCGCGTCGGCGCCTTTGCCGCCGGCGAGGCCCCCTGGATGGTCGAATGCGTTGCGGGAATGCGCGCGCTCGACGAAGACCCCGCATCCGTCGTCCGTCGGGAAATACGCGAGGAAACCGGTCTCGATACGCTCGACCTCGTTCCGGCAGGACGCGCCATGGCCTCGCCCGGCGGCACGTCGGAAACGGTCGAAATGTTCATCGCGCGCGTGGACTCCCGAGGCGCGGAAGGAGTCCACGGTCTCGCACACGAAGGCGAGGATATCCGCGTTTTCTCTGAGGACTTTCAGGAAGCCTTCGCCTCATTCTTCGATGGCAGAAGGATCGGCAGTTCATTTACCGTGATGACCCTGCAATGGCTGGCGCTCAATCGCACCGGCCTGCGCGCCAGATGGGAGAAGCGTGCGTGAGCGACATCAG
>JAYRKO010000224.1:0-5029 GCA_041905745.1 Tagaea sp.
AGCGGGATCGAGTTCACGTAGTCGCCGAAACGCGTCGAGGTGATGACGTCGAGCGAGACTTCGACGTTGTCGGAGGTGAAGTTGCGCAGCGAAGTCGTCAGCATTCGGACCAGGCGGTCGAACACGATTTCGAGCATCGGCAGGCGCTCGTACGAGACGAGCGCGCTGTTGATGATCGCCTGCATGCCCGACGTGCCGCCGTCGCCGCCGCCGCCCGCATCGAAGCCGAGAAGGGAGTCGATCTCGTCCTGGTTCAGCACGCGCGCGGTCGCGTCGCCGCCGCCGCCAGCCTGATCGCCGCCGCCCTCCATGGACGCCCATTCGGCGGCCATCTTCTCTTCGTCGGACATGTTGTTCGGGTCGGCCATGGTCTTCGCCTTCTCTCGGCTCTTCCTTCGGGCGGATTACTGGACGAGCATTTCCTTGAACAGCAGGTCGTTGACGCGCGCGGGCTGGGCAGCCAGCTGAACGCGCGTCAGCAGTTCCTCGCGCAGCTTCAGGAAGCCCGACGACCCGCGCAGGTCCTCGGGCCGAAGCTCGCGAAGGTAGATCTGGAAGTTGTCGACGATGCGCGGAAGGTTCGCCTCGAACACGCCCGCGTCGTCGACGCTCTTGAGTTCGACCGACAGCGTCAGCTTCAGGAACGACGTGCGCCGGCCGGCGCCGGCGTTCAGGTTCACCAGCAGGTCGGGCATGTTGTAATAGACGATTTTCTGCGGGCCGGCCGGTTGCTCGGGCTCGGCATGCGCCGGCGCTTCGGCATGTTCCTCGGTTTTCTTCGGGCCGGAGAAAAGGAAGAAATAGGCGCCGGCACCGCCGCCGAGCAGAAGCACGACGGCAGCGCCGATGATGATCAGCAGCTTCCCGGACAGCAGCTTCTTCTTGGGCTCCGCACCTTCTGCCGGTGCGCCCTCCTCGCCGCCTTCCGTCTTCTCCTCGTCGGCCATCGCAATCCTCGATCCGCCAAGACGAATCTTGGCCGGATTTATCTAAACTTCCTGACAATATGCCAAGCGAAGGTTAACAAGGCGTTATCGCCATCTCGAAATCACCTTAGGTAATATCTGTAATTATTTGTAAATAATATATTAATTCGATTTACTGAATTAGGATTTCGCGGAACAGCACGTCGTTCACGCGGGCGGGCGCCGCCGCGATTTTTATGCGCGCCAGCAATTCCTCGCGCAGCCGGGTAAGGCCCGCCGAACCGCGCAGATCTTCCGGGCGAAGCTCGCGCAGATACGTGATCAGCGTATCGACGATGCGGGGCATCGCCTCCTCGAAGGCGGTCGTATCGTCTTCGACGATCTCGACGGTCGACGTCAGCTTGACGAAGGCCGAGCGCGCGTTGGGCGGCGTGTTCAGGTTCACGAGCACGTCGGGCATCGCATAGATCGTCGTTTTCGGCGGCGGCTCCACCTTTTCGGCCTCGGCCACCGGCTCTTCGTGCTTGGGGCCGATGAAGCCAAGGAAATACGCCGCGCCGCCGCCCGCCAGAAGCAGCAGGATCGGCACGATGATGATGATCAGCTTCTTGCCGGAAAGCTTCTTTTTGGGGGCCTCGCCGCCTTCTGCGGCTGCGCCCTCGCCTTCCGTCGCTGCTGCCGGTTCGGCCATTCCAGAATCCCGATAACGCGAAAACGCTCCGGCACGGAACTATGCCGGATTTATCTAAACTCCGGCCGATATTCCCACCGATTGGTTAATGCGCGGTTAGCGCGGCCGCGCCTTCAGAAGTGCGCGCAGGGATTCGAGTTCGTCGACCACCGACTGGATCGCCGAGCGATCGGCCGCCGGCTTCGCGAACAGCGGCAACGGCGCCGCCGCGGCGACAGGCTTCTCGACGACGGGCGCGGGCGCCGGGGCCGCAACGACGACGGGCGGCTGTACGATGGGCTTCGCCACCGGAGCCGTCGCCGGCATCGGAACGTCGGCGAAGCCGTGGTCCTTGAGCAGGCGCTGGACGCCCTTGATCGTGTAGCCGTGCTTGTAGAGAAGTTCGCGGATGCGCCGAAGTAGCTCGACGTCCTCCGGGCGATAGTAGCGGCGGCCGCCGGCGCGCTTGAGCGGCTTGATCTGCGCGAAACGCGTTTCCCAGAAGCGCAGCACGTGCTGCGGAACGTCGAGATCGCCCGCGACTTCGCTGATGGTCCGGAAAGCTTCGGCCGACTTGCCGCTCCGCCGCATGGCGGAGGCGCTTTCGGCGTACGGCTCGGCCATCGGCCGTTAGCCCTTGTTCGGCGTCGAACCGGTCGGCGCGGCCGGCTTGGGCGCGGCGGGCTGTGCAGCAACCGCCGGCGCAGCCTGACCGGCCTTCGTCATCGAGCGGTTGATCTTGTTCTTGAGGACGTGCGAGGCGCGGAACACCAGCACGCGGCGCGGCAGGATCGGCACTTCCTCGCCCGTCTTCGGATTGCGGCCGACGCGCCGGCCCTTCTGGCGCACCGAGAAGCTTCCGAACGACGAGATCTTCACGGTCTCGCCGCGCGTCAGCGCGTCGACGATCTCGCCCAGAACGGTTTCCACGAGCGTCGCCGAGTCGTTCCGCGAAAGACCCACTTCTTGGTAAACGGCTTCCGATAGATCGGCGCGCGTGACCGTGGTCTCCGACATAGCAATCCCCCGGCAAAATGACTTATTGCCAAAAAGCTAACGCACCGCCCTAAATCGGTCAATTACAAAGGTTTGGCGGACGGAGTTGAATCGATCACTCGACTTGGGGGCTTAAAGCGCCCCGCCCTACCAGCGGATGACGCTGGCGCCCCAGGTCAAACCGCCGCCGATCGCCTCGAGCAGCACGATCTGGCCCGGCTTGATCCGGCCGTCGCCGGCCGCTTCGGCAAGCGCCAGCGGGATCGATGCGGCCGACGTGTTCGCATGGCGCGCGACGGTCGAGACGACGCGCTCCGGACCGAGGCCCAGTTTCTTGGCCATGCCGTCGATGATGCGTTGGTTGGCCTGATGCGGCACCAGCCAGTCGATGTCGGCGCCCGTCAGACCGTTCGCGCCGAGCGCCTCCTCGACGACTTCGGCAAGCTTTACCACCGCGTGCCGGAACACTTCCTGCCCGTTCATCCGGACGACGCCGACCTCGCGGTTCGACCCCGGCCCGCCGGTCACGAACAGCGCATCCTTGTAGCGACCGTCGGAATGGAGATGGCACGACAGGATCCCGCGCCCCGTTTCGGCGGGGACCTCTTCGGCACGCAGGACGACCGCCCCGGCCCCGTCGCCGAACAGCACGCACGTGGTGCGGTCCTGCCAGTCGAGAATGCGCGTGAACGTCTCCGCACCGATGACCAGCGCCGTCTCGACCTGGCCCGCGCGGATGAAATTGTCCGCGATCGACATTGCGTAGACGAATCCCGAGCAGACCGCCTGCACGTCGAAAGCAAAGCCGTGCCCGTTCATGCCGAGCTTGGCCTGGACGGCCGTCGCGGTCGCCGGAAACGTGTTGTCGGGCGTCGTCGTCGCCACGATGACGAGATCGACCTTCTCGGGCGCGAGGCCCGCCTGTGCGAGCGCGCGCTTGGCCGCCTCGGTGGCGAGATCGGACGTGCGCTCGTCTTCCGCCGCGATGTGGCGCTGGCGGATGCCGGTGCGCGCGACGATCCATTCGTCGGACGTCTCGACGCGCTTGGAGAGCGCCTCGTTCGTGACGACGTTGGCGGGGAGATAGGCGCCCGTTCCGCAGACGACGGAGCGGCGCACGTTGCCGGTGGAGGTCTTCGGATTCGCCATTGGATCAGCCCGTCGCGGCTTCTGGAGAAGGCGGCGGCGCCAGATGGGCGAGCTCGTCGCGGATCTTTTCGTTGAGGCCCTGCGCGATCATGTCGATCGCGACGCCCAACGCGTTGGCGAAGCCGAGCGAGTCGGTGCCGCCATGGCTCTTGACGACGATGCCGTTGAGGCCGACGAACAGCGCGCCGTTGTAGCGGCGCGGGTCGGTGCGCAGGCGCACCTTCGTCAGCGCCGACTGCGCGAGCAGGTAGCCGATCTTGGCGAACGTCGAGGACTGGAACGCGCCGCGCAGGAAGCCGGAATAGAGCTTCGACGTCCCCTCGGCGATCTTGAGCGCGATGTTACCCGTGAAACCGTCGGTCACGACGACGTCCACCGTGCCGGCCGGCACGTCGTCGCCCTCGACGAACCCGTGGAAACGGATCGGCAGATGGGTGTCGCGCAGCCATGCGGCCGCCGCGCGCAACTCCTCGTGCCCCTTCATCTCCTCCGAGCCGACATTGAGCAGCCCCACGCTCGGCTGCGGCAGGCCCAGCACCGTGCGCGCGAACACCTCGCCCATGATCGCGAACTGGACGAGGTTGTTCGTGTCGCACTGCACGTTGGCGCCGAGGTCGAGCATCACGCTCTCGCCGCGCGTCGTCGGAAACAGAGAGGCGATCGCCGGGCGGTCGATGCCGGGCAATGTCTTCAGCACGAACTTCGCCATCGCCATCAGCGCGCCGGTGTTGCCGGCGGAGACGATGCCGGCCGCTTCGCCGTCGCGCACGGCGTCGATCGCCAGGCGCATGCTCGATTTGCGGCCCGAGCGCAGCGCCACGGCCGGCTTCGCATCACCCGACACGAACTCGTCGGTATGGACGAGGCGAACCGATTTCTTGAGATGGCGCGTCTGCGCAACGAGCGGCGAAATGCGCGCCTCGTCGCCGAAAAGCACGAACTGGACGGCAGGATGGCGCTCTTGCGCCGCCTCGCATCCGGCAACGACCATGTCGGGGGCCTTGTCGCCCCCCATGGCGTCGACAGACAGAACGAGCCGCTGGCTCAAAGGCGCGTGCCCCCGGCCCGGCCGCCCGACGTCAGGCTCAGCCCTGCGCCGGTTCGGACGCGACAACCTCGCGCCCGTCGTAGAAGCCGCACGCACCGCAGATATGGTGCGGACGCTTCATCTCGCCGCAATTCGGGCACTCGGCATAGGCGTTGGCCGCCAGCGCGTGGTGCGAGCGACGCATGTTGCGACGCGAGGGAGAAACTTTCTTCTTAGGAACCGCCATGACACAACCTCGTC
>JAYRKO010000225.1:0-5014 GCA_041905745.1 Tagaea sp.
GGAGATGCTCAAGAAGGCCGGCCGGCTCCTGCCCTATCCCGAGGCGAAGACCGACGCGATCCTCGCCGGCACCTACGACGCCGAGCGCACCTATTTCGGCACGAAGCTCATCACCACCGGCATCGCGATCAACGCCGCGGCCAAGTCGAAGCCGAAATCCTGGGCCGACCTCGCCGCGGCCGACCTCAAGGGCCAGGTCGTGATGCCGAGCCCGCTCTATTCCGGGGCGGCGGCGATCATGCTGGGCGCGCTCACCCAGCGCGACGGACTGGGCTGGAAGTTCTACGAGACGCTGAAGGCCAACGGCGCCGTCGCCGTGCAGGGCAACGGCGCGGTCCTCGCCTCGGTCAGCAGCGGCGAAAAGCCCTACGGCGTCCTCGTCGACTTCATGGCGTTCAACGCCAAGCTCAAGGGCGCGCCGATCGAATTCGTCGTGCCGGCAGAGGGCGCCGTGCCGGTGACCGAGCCCGTCGCGATCCTGAAGACTGCTTCCAATCCGGCCGCGGCCCGCGCGCTCGTCGATTTCCTGCTGTCCGAAACCGGCCAGCGATTCGCAGCGCAGACGCTCGGCTACATCCCCGTCCGGCGCGGCGTGCCCAATCCCGCGTGGCTTCCGGCCGGCACCGAGATCGACGTGATGCCGCTCGACAATTCCCGCATTCTCGGCACTTCCGAGGCCGACAAGGCGCGCTTCGCCAACATCTTCGGCGGCTGACGCGCGCCGCATTCCGGGGCGGACGCCGGTCCGCCCCGATAAGTCCGGTTGTACGTACAAACAAATTTAATTGACTGGCGCCTCCTTGTGCGGCTGGAATTGCATTCGTTCGCCAGCCGCCCTCTCGTCCCGTCCGCCGGCACCGCCGCACCGGACCCCGAACAGGAGATGCCCATGCCCGCGCGTACAACCCGTCTCGGCGCCCTTGCACTCGCCGCCGCATTCGCCCTCGCCGCCCAGCCCGCGAAGGCGCAGGACGTCAACGTCCCGATCCTCGTCCCGATCACCGGCTTCCTGTCGATCGAGGGCACGAGCCAGCGCAACGGCGCGCTGCTCGCCGTCAAGAACGCGCCCGCGAATCTGAAGATCGCCGCCGAGGTCGCCGACACGGGCGTGGCGCCGGAAGTCGCCGTCAACGCGCTCGAACGCGCGCTCGGCCGCGGCAAGGTCTCGGCCGTCGCCGCCTCGATGCTCGGCACGCAGATGCTGGCGATGCTCCCTGTCGCGCTGGAAAACAAGGTGCCGCTGATCACGGTCTCGGGCACCGCGCAGATCACCGAGATGAAGAACCCCTACGTCTTCCGCTTCTTCCCGGGCGACGACGTGACGAAGGTCGCGCACGTCAAGTACGCGGTCGAGGAACTGGGCAAGAAGCGCGTGGCGCTCATCTACCAGACGACGGCCTACGGCCAGTCGGGCCGCACGTTCATCCTCTCGAACCTCGAAAAGATGGGTCTGAAGCCGGTCTTCGAGGAAGCGCTGGAAACGAGCGTGCGCGACATGTCGCCCGTGCTGGGCAAGGCGAAGGCCGCCAACCCCGACGTGCTGCTCCTGCACCTGCACGGGCCGTCGACGGGCCTCGTCATCAAGCAGGCGGCCACGATGAATCTGGGCCTGCCGATCGTCGCCGGCTCGGCCATGCACCAGCCGCACACCGCCCACCTCATGGAACCGGCGGAACTGAAGGGCGTGTGCGCGGAAACCAGCGCCTCGCCCGTCTCGGGCGGCTCGCCCGAGCTCGACGGTTTCCTTGCCGCCTACCGCAAGGAATTCAACGCAGATCCGGACGGCTTCGCGCTCGGCCAGTACGACGCGGTCGCGATGGTGATCGCCGCCGCCGCGAAGGGCGCCAAGACCGCCGCGGACGTGCAGAAGGCGCTGTCGACGACCACGTACAAGGGCCTCGCGATGACGTACAAGTCCGACGGCAAGGGCAACATGGCCCATTCGGCGATGATCATCTGCTACGACGGCACGAGCCGCATCCCGAAGATCGTCAAGCGTTACGAGAACATCACGGGCGTCCTTTCGAACTGACGCCAAGCGCCGGACGCCGCCCCGTGCTGACCTTGCAACTTTTCGCCAACGGTCTGGCCCTCGGGGCGGCGTACGCGCTGTGCGCGCTCGGCTTCGTGCTCGTGCTCAACGCAACCGGTGCCGTCAACTTCACGCAAGGCGACATGGTCATGGCCGGCGGCTTCGCGGCGATCGCCGTGGCCGCCGTCCTGGCCCCGCTGTGGCCGGGCCCCGTACCCGGTCTCGTCGTGCTGCCGGTCGTGACGGCGGGCATGGCGCTGCTGGGCGTCGTCTTCTCGCTGTTCGCGTATTTCCCGCTCAAATCCCGCCCGCCGGTCGCCACGATCATCAGCACGATCGCGCTGGGCATCGTGTTCCAGAACGGCGCCAACGCGATCTGGGGGCCGGAGCCCCGCGCCGCACCGCCGCTCGTCGACGCCTCGCTCGTGCGCATGGGCGAGCTTGCGATCCCCAAGCAGTCGCTCGCGGTGATCGCGGTCGCGGCGGCGCTGATCCTGGGCCAGCATCTTCTGTTCGCGCGCACCTCGCTGGGGCGCAAGATGCGCGCGACCGCGCAGGACCGCACAATGGCGGCCGCCATCGGCATCGACGTCAACGCGATGATCGCGCTCACCTTCGCGCTTGCGACGGCGCTTGCGGGGGCCGCGGGCGCGCTGCTTTCCAACACGTTCTTCGTCACGCCCAGCGACGGCACCAACTACATCGTCAAGGCCTACATCGCCGTCACGATCGGCGGCTGGGGCTCGATCGCGGGCGCGGTCGCGGGCGCGCTGCTGCTGGCGCTGTTCGAGGTGATCTTCCCCGCCCTGCCGCTGATCGTGCCCGCGCTGTTCGGCGGCGAGGCGCTGGGTTGGCTGTTCTCGCAGACGGCGGCCTCGATCCTGCTCTACGTCGCCGTGCTGGCGATCCTGTTCTTCCGGCCGCAGGGCCTGTTCGGCGAAGTGGTCCAGCGGCGGGCATGACGGCGCGTCTCCTCTCCGGGATCAATCCCGCGCTGCTCTTCGGGCTTGCCGTGCTCGTCGCGTGGCCGTTCGCGTTCGACACGCCCTACGGCCTGCGCCTCTTCGCGCTCGCGGGCATCTACGCGATCTTCGTCATGGGCTACCAGTTCGTGTTCGGGCACGCGGGCGCGCTGTCGCTGTGCCACGGCACGTTCTTCGGGCTCGGCGCCTATTTCACCGGCATCCTCGGCGCCAAGTTCGGCTTCAGCTTCCCCGCGACCTTCGCGATCTCCGCCCTCGCCCCGGTCGTGCTGGCCACGATCGTCGCCGCCCCCGTCCTGCGCCTCGAAAGCCACTATTTCGCGCTCGCCACGCTCGGCATCGCGCAGGTCATGCTGCTGGTCGCGATCAAGTGGGAACCGGTCACGGGCGGCGCCAACGGCATCGCCGGTGTGCCGCCCGTCGTGCTGTTCGGCACGACGATCGCGCGCGGCTGGCCGACGGTGCTGGTCGTCTGGGGGATCGTCGCGGCCGTGGGGCTCGGTGCACGCGCCGTGCTCGGCGGTCTCTACGGTCAGGCACTCCACGTGATGCGCGAGAACCCGACGGCGGCGATGTCGCTGGGTCTCGACGTCGCCCGCCTGCGCTTCGAGACGTTCCTGCTGAGCGCTTTCTACGCCGGCATCGCGGGCGCGCTCTACGTCCACACGATCCGCGTCATCTCGCCCGAGGCGCTGGAATTCCACGCGATGGTCGCCTGCCTGACGATGACCGTCGTGGGCGGCCGCACGCGGCTGGCGGGCGCCATCCTCGGCGCGGTGCTGCTGATCCACCTGCCGGAATGGTTCCGCTTCCTCGAACACTATTACCTCATCGCGTACGGGCTGGTGCTGCTGGCGACGATCATCGCCGCCCCCAACGGCCTGTTGGGTCTCGTCGAAGATGCGCGCCGGCGCTTCGCACCCGAAGCACCGCCGCCCGCGCCTGCGGCGCGCGCCCTTCCGGCCGCACCGCGCGCGACCGCCGTCGACGGGCCGATCCTGTCGCTGGCGGACGTGGGCAAGCGCTTCGGCGGATTGCAGGCGCTCGACGGGGTTTCCTTCGACGTACGGGCGGGCGAGATCCTCGGCCTCATCGGGCCCAACGGGTCGGGCAAGACGACGCTCGTCAACTGCATCACCGGCATCTACGTGCCCAACGGCGGCACGATCCGCTTCGCGGGCGCCGAACTTGCCGGGCGGCCGGCGCATGAAATCGCGCGGCTGGGCGTGGCGCGCACCTACCAGAACCTGAACCTCGTCGACGAGATGTCGGCGCTCGACAACGTCGCGATCGCGCGCGGGGCCGCACGCGGTCTGGCGCTGGGCGTGGAGAACGGCGGCCGCGCGCTGGCGCAGGCGCGCGGCGAGGCGATGGCCCTTCTCGAAGCGGTGGGTGCGGCCGAAATCGCGATGCGCGCGTGCGGCGGGCTCGCCTACGGCACGAAGCGGCGCATCGAGATCGCGAGGGCCCTTGCCCTCCAGCCGCGCCTGCTGCTGCTCGACGAGCCGGCGGCCGGCCTCAACGAGTCCGAACAGGCCGATCTCGCCGCCCGCCTCAAGGCGCTGGCGAAGGACGGGCTGACGCTCGTCGTCATCGAGCACAACATGCCCTTCCTGCTGCCGCTCGCCACGCGGCTCGTGTGCCTCGACCACGGGCAGAAGATCGCCGAGGGCAGCCCGCGCGACGTCGCGCGCGATCCCAAGGTCGTCGAAGCCTATCTGGGCCCGCAGGAAGCGGCCGAGGTGGGCGCATGAGCGGCGCGCTCCTGCATCTCGACGGCGTCTCGGCCCGCTACGGCCAGATCGCCGCCCTGCACGAGGCGACGATCGAGGTGCGCGCGGACGAGGCCGTGGCGCTCTTGGGCGCCAACGGCGCCGGCAAGTCGACGACGATGAAGACAATCATGGGCCTGCTGAAGCCCGCGGCCGGCCGCGTCATGTTCGACGGGCGCGACATCGGGGCGGTGGCGACGTTCCGGCGCGCGCGCGCCGGCCGCCCC
>JAYRKO010000226.1:0-4964 GCA_041905745.1 Tagaea sp.
CGAACCAGTTCCACCACGAAAGGATTCGCGACGAACGCGACAGTCAGAGCGGTGGTCGCCTCGAACGGCTTGCGAGCCTTCCCACGACGGTCCGCAATGCCGTTCGACTGATGAAGCGTCACACCGAGGATCCCATATCGATCGCCGAGATAGCGGCGCGCTCCGGCATGAGCGCACGACAAATCGAACGGTTGTTCCTGCGATATCTCGAGATGTCGCCTGCACGCTATTATCTGTCGATGCGCATCGATCGGGCCCGCGAACTGCTTCTCTATTCCGACCGGTCGATCCTGGAGGTGGCGGTTTCCACGGGGTTCACGTCGACGTCGCATTTCTCGCACTGGTTCCGCCGACTTAGCGGCATGCGGCCTTCCCAGCTGCGCAGCCGCCGCGGGCGGCGCATCGAAGTCGACGACGCAAAGCCCTAAAAGATTAGTCGTATTTTCGTTCTTTTTTGTCGCAAATCCGACGCCTCGTTTGCGCCCGCATGAACGACACTTTGCGTCGCGGCGGGCAACGTCCCGTCCGAGGGGGCTGGTTGGAGACATTCGCTTTCATCCTGGCGAATCTTCCGGTGATCGGGCAGCGCATGCTCGAGCACGTGTCGCTGGTCGGCGTGTCCGTCGGCGTCGCGATCCTCACCGGCGTCCCCATCGGCATCCTCATCACGCAGAGCAAGACGGCGGCAGATCGGGTCCTCTACGTCGCGGCGATCGTGATGACGATCCCGTCGATTGCCCTTTTCGGCGTTCTGATCCCGATCCTCTCCCTCATCGGCCAGGGGATCGGATATCTTCCTGCAGTTATCGCGCTCATTCTCTACGCGCAGCTGCCGATCATCCGGAATACCTATACGGCGATCATGAATGTCGATCCGGCCCTGCGCGAAGCGGCGCGCGGCATGGGGATGACGACTCTCGAGCGTCTGCGGCACGTCGAACTTCCCATCGCGCTGCCGGTCATCGTGAACGGCATCCGCAGCGCTGTCGTCCTCAATATCGCCATCGGCGCGATCGCGACGTACATCGGAGCGGGTGGACTCGGTACGTTCATTTCGCGCGGCATCACGCAGACCGATATCCGCCAACTGCTTACCGGCGCGCTCGCCGTAAGCGTTCTCGCCATCATTGCCGACTTCGCGCTCCTCGCGGCACAGCGCGCCCTCACTTCCCCCGGATTGAGAAATCGATGATCCGTCTCGAACAGGTCTCCAAGCAGTTCGGAACCATGCTGGCCGTCGACCGGGTCGACATGGAAGTTCCGGCCGGTGCCGTCTGCGTCCTTCTGGGCCCTTCGGGCTGCGGGAAGACGACGACGATGAAGATGATAAACCGGCTCATCCCGCCCACGAGCGGCAAGATCTTCGTCGACGGGCGCGATACCGCGACCGTCGACGAAGTCACGTTGCGGCGCTCGATCGGCTACGTGATCCAGCAGATCGGCCTGTTCCCCAACATGACCGTCGAGGACAACATCTGCGTGGTCCCCGACCTGCTCGGTTGGCCGCGCGGAAAGTCCCGCGCGCGCGCCGCCGAACTGCTTGAAATGGTGAATCTCGACCCCGGAATCTTCCTGAAGCGCTACCCCAAGCAGCTGTCCGGCGGCCAACAGCAGCGCGTGGGCGTCGTGCGTGCGCTCGCGGCCGATCCGCCCGTTCTGCTGATGGACGAGCCGTTCGGCGCGATCGATCCGATCAACCGGGAAGTCATCCAGGACGAATTCATGAAGCTCCAGGCGGAGCTCAAGAAGACTATCGTCTTCGTCAGTCACGACATCGACGAAGCCGTGAAGATGGCAAACCAGATCGCCATATTCCGCGATGGTCGCCTCGTCCAACACGACACGCCTGACAACATCCTGGCCCACCCCGCGGACTCCTTCGTGGCCGAATTCGTCGGCTCCGACCGGACGCTCAAGCGGCTGCGTCTCATCAAGGTCGCAGATGCCATGATGAGCGATCCGCCGCGCGTGCGCGCCGAGGACACGCTCGAGACCGCCGTACGCGAGATGGAGGCGCACGGCCACATCTCGATCGTCATGGTCGGACCGCGCGGCCGTGCCCGGGGCGTCGTGCGGCTCGACGCGGCACGCGAGGCGAAGGGCTTGGTAGGCGAGCATCAGGAACCGCTGCCAGGCGTCGTCAACATCGCCGACGATCTGCGCACCGCCGTCTCGCAGATGTTCACGCACGGCGTCACGTGGCTCGCCTGCGTCGACGACGACGGCTTCTACAAGGGATACGTCACCCAGCGCGGCATCACCCAGATGCTCGGCGCGACCTACAGGGACAAGTAACGTGGCGAGCGAAGGCCTCCGCAGCGCACTGCGCGTCGGCCTTCTGGCCGGCATTTTCGCGCTCGGCGCCTATCTGCAGGCGCGTGGCCTCATTCCGTCGATCCTTCGCCATAGCGGCGACGTCGTCTATCTCGCGCGCCAGCATCTGGCGCTTGCGGCGGCGTCTGGCGCGATCGCGATGGCGGTCGGCATTCCGCTCGGCGTCCTCCTCACTCGACCGCCGTTCGAACGCGCTGCCGACGCCGTCACGCAGATCGTCAATCTCGGGACGACCATTCCGACGCTGGCGTTGCTCGCGATTTCAATGTCGTTTCTCGGGATCGGCTCGCCGCCGGCGATCTTCGCCCTTTTCGTCCTCACGCTCCTGCCCATCGTTCTCAATACGATCGCGGGTCTGCGCTCCGTTCCGGCCTACCTGCTGGAAGCCGCGCGCGGCATGGGCATGACGGCCGGGCAGATTCTCTTGCGCGTCGAGCTTCCCAACGCCGTCTTCGTGATTCTCGCCGGTGTTCGCACGGCGCTTGCCATCAATATCGGGACCGTGCCGCTTGCCTTCCTCATCGGCGGCGGCGGTCTCGGCGAGCTCATCTTCACGGGCATCGACCTCATGGAGCCGAGCATGCTGCTCGCCGGGGCGATTCCGACGGCGCTTCTCGCCGTCTTCGTGGACTTCGCGATCGGCCAGATCCAGTTCTGGCTGGTACCCAGAGGCGTCAACCCGCTGCGATGAGTTCGGCGGTATCCATGCAAAACCAGAAAAGGGGACTTCCCATGAACAAGCGAACCTTTCTAGCCCTTGCCGGCGCGGCATTTGCCTTTGCCGCAGCCCCCCTCGCGGCACAGGCCCAGACCATCGTCGTCGGCGGCAAGAACTTCACCGAGCAGCAGATCATGGCCGAAATGACGACCCAGTTGCTCAAGGCGAAGGGCTTCACGATCGACAAGCGCGCCGGTCTCGGCACCGCGCCGTTGCGTCAGGCGCAGGAAGCCGGCCAGATCGACGTCTACTGGGAATATACCGGCACGTCGCTCATCACCTTCAACAAGGTGACGGACAAGCTCGACGCCGCGCAGACCTACGCGAAGGTCAAGGAACTCGACGCGGCAAAAGGGCTCGTGTGGCTCAACCCCTCGAAGGCAAACAATACCTACGCTCTCGCGATGCGCCGCGCGGACGCGACCGCAAAGGGCATCAAGTCGCTCTCCGACCTCGCCGCAAAGGTGAAGGGCGGGCTCTCGGTCAAGTTCGGATGCAACGCCGAATTCTACGCCCGTCCCGATGGCCTGGCGCCGATGCAGGAGAAGTACGGCTTCGACTTCGGTCGCGAGAACGTCGTGCGCATGGACACCGGTCTCGTCTATCAGGCGCTGCGCGATTCGCAGGTCGAGGTCGGGCTGGTCTTCGCGACCGACGGCCGGATTCCCGCCTTCGACTTCGTCGTCCTGAGCGACGACAAGGGCTACTTCCCGACCTATGCGATGACGCCGGTCATCCGCAAGGAAACGCTCGACAAGAACCCGAAGCTCGGGGAAGCGCTCAACGCCCTCTCCGCCAAGCTCGACGACGCGACGATGGCCAAGCTCAATTCGTCGGTCGACGTGGAGAAGAAGAGCGTCGAGGAAGTCGCGATGGCCTTCCTCAAAGCACAGTCGCTGATCTGAGCCGTCCGGGGCGGAGGCACGGCCTCCGCCCCCCGTCGACTTCGAAGACGCGTGCCGAAAGACCGCCTCAAAGTCGCCGTTGCGCAGATATCGAGCGCACCGGGCTCTGTCGACGCGAATGTGGCGCATCACCTCGAAGCGATCGCCGAAGCGCGGCGCGCCGGCGTCGAGCTTTTGCTTTTTCCCGAACTCTCTCTGACGGGATATCTCTGCGCGCCGGATGTCGACCGGCTGGCTCTCGATCGCGACGCAGCGCCGATCCGGCGCATCGCCGAGTCAGCGGGCCCGATGGCCGTCTCCCTCGGCTTCATCGAGCGTGGCTCGGATGGCCGGGCCTTCAATTCGCAGATTCTCCTGCGACCCGACCGCGTCGATGTCCATCGGAAGATCAATCTTCCGGGCTACGGAAACCTCCGCGAGGACCGCTACTTTGCGGCCGGCGATTCTCTGGATCCCGTCGTGATCGGCGGCGGCTGGCGCGTCGCGACGACGATCTGCGCGGACGCGTGGAATCCGGCGCTGCCCTGGATCGCCGCGCTTCGCGGCGCCGATATCCTCCTCGTCCCGTCGGCATCGGCACGCGGTGCGGTCGGCGAAGACTTCGACAATCCGCGCGGTTGGGGTATCAACCTTGCCCATACGGCGCTTACCTACGCCATTCCCGTTCTCTTCGCGAACCACTGCGTACAAAATGCCGAGGGCGATTTCTGGGGTGGCTCCCGTATTCTCGACGCCGATGCAAATGTCCTGTGCGACGCAGGTCCGGAGCCGCGGACGATCTTCGCGACGCTCGATTTCGCGCACGGCGCAGCCGCCCGCGCTCGCCTACCCACGGTCCGCGACAGCCGCCCCGATCTCGTCCGCACGCTCCTCGCACAAAGGACTGACGCGTAGATGCTTCCCGTCGATTTCCTCCACGACCTGCGTTTCGATGCCATTCCGCAATCCGCCCGACATCAGGCGCGCCGCTGCATCCTCGATCTCGTCGGCGTCGCGGCAAGCGGCCG
>JAYRKO010000227.1:0-4957 GCA_041905745.1 Tagaea sp.
GCGCGATCGCCGGCCAGCCGGGATGGACACTGATGTCGGCACCCGGCGCCAGCGCACGGCCGTCGGGGGCCGCCATCGCGCGCAGGACGCCGTCGCGCCCGACGAGGCCGACCGCCCCTTCCGCGCCGACGTCGAGCGTGCGCACGATGTCGAGCAGACGCGCGGAGTTGACCGCCGCGACGACGACGCCATGGAACGCGCCGTCCGACGAAACGATGCGGCGGGCAAGCGGGATCGCCGGCCGCGCGAGGTCGTCGATCGGCCACGGCGCACCAAGGACCGGCGTGTCCCCCCGCACTTCCGTCAGCGCGCGGAAGAAAAGGCGCTCGGCGAAGCTCTTCCCGACCATGTCGTCGCGCGAGGCGACCGCCACCGTCCCTGCGGAATCGAGCACGGCGAAGAACTCGACGAGGCCGGGCGCGGTGGCGGCCAGCCGGTCGAGCGCCAGCTTGTCGCCGCGCGGCCGCTCGGTCCGGAAGCTCGCCGCCAGCCGCACGAGGCGGTCGATCGATTCGAGCGTGCGCCCGACATTTTCGCGCGCGAGCTTCGCCGTCTGGATGATCCGGTCGTCGGCGACGGCGCGGGCATGGGCGCGTTGCAGCCACAGGGCCGCCGCACTCGTCGTCGCGATGCCGATCGCGACGACGATCGCGACTGCCGCGACGCGGTCGATCTGAATTTTCCGAAGAAAGCCGTTGCGGGGTGCTGCCATGGCGTCCGTGCCCGCACCTTAGCACGTAGTCCGGCGGCGATAGGCTTTCGCGCCTAGCGCCGCATCCGGCGACCGGCGGCGACGGTAACCTGTATAAGCTCTTGATGCAGAAGGAAGGTAACCTGAATCGAACCTGTCGCCCGAAGGGCAACGCAAGAAATCCGGCGACGTAGCCAAAGCTCGCCCGACATCGGCCAGGCGATCCTTCACGTCCGGCAATGTGATTCCGGTTGCTTCCATTCCGCCGATATTAGGGAAAATTCCCTCGACGGAAAGACGCACAATCGTATTGAAAGACCGAAGTTGCGAAGCGATCCGATCGACGGGTCGAACTGCCGGCGGTCAGTCTGCGGCCGGGCAAACGAAAATGTCGGTCACCTGATCGGCGCCCGGCGCCACAACGACTGCCATCGGCTTGCAGGCGCCGTTCCAGCAGATGTCGTAGTCGGCCGCGAAGCCCCGTCGACTCAGCGACAGATGGTCAAGCGGCCCGATTTTCGGCATGTAACGGAACCAGCCGTCGGGGCCGAGCCGCGCGTCGGCCGGCGGCTCCATGCCGGCACCGCCGCCTTGCACGCGCGCCTCGACGGCCGCCAATCGACCGTCGACGGCGCGCCAGTCCTCTTCCCAGCGGACCTTCTCGATCGAATGCGTCCAGGCGAGCGTGAATTCCGATGCAGGCAGACGAGCGCCGACGATCCCCGGATAGATGCCCAGACAGATGAGAACTGCCGCCTTCACGCCGCCACGAGTGCCCGACTGCGCCGCCAATTCCAGACGATGACGGCCGCCCCCAGCACGAAACCGATTTCGTCCGTAAGCGGCACGGCCGCGATCAAAAGAAAGGCCGCCGCGGTCGCCGCGATGCGTTCCGGCCACCCCATCGGCGCGATGAAGTAACCGCTCGACGCCCCGCCCCATAGCCCGATCGCCAGCAGCGCCTTGAGCGTGACGTAGACGACGTCCGTCACGCTGTCGGTCTGCAGCAACAACGCGGAATCGTAGATGAAGATATAGGGGATCACGAACCCGGCGAGTGCGACGCGGACGGCGAGGAAGCCGATCTTCATCGCCGACTCCTTCGCGATCGACGAGGCCGCGAAGGCGGCCAGCGCCACCGGCGGCGTGAGATCGGCCATGATGCCGAAATAGAAGACGAACATGTGCGACTGGAGAAGCGACACCCCCATGCCCAGCAGCGCAGGCGCCACCATCGAGGACGTGATGATGTAGTTGGGGATCGTCGGGATGCCCATGCCGAGGATGAGACTGACGACCATCGTGAGGATCAGCGCCGCGATGCGGCTTTCGCCCGCGAGGCCCACGACGACGCGTGCGAACGTGCCGCCAAGCCCCGTCAGCGTCAGCGTGCCGATGATGACGCCCACGAGCGCACAGGCAATCCCGACCGCGATCGAGTTGCGCGCGCCGTCGGACAGGCTATCGAGCATGATGTCGAAGGTCTCGCGCGCGCCACGCATCATTCCGGTGACGACGAGAAGCACCAGTACGGCGGCGAGCAGGACGTAGAGATTTTCCGAATTGAGGTAAAGCCCGCTGCCGACGCCGACGGCGATCCAGAAGAAAAAGCGGAATGCGTTCGAGCCGATCCGTGCGGCGATGCGCCCGCCGAGGATCAGCACGACGGTGAAGGCGAGTCCGACCGTGCCCGCGTAGAGCGGCGTGAACCCGGCGAAAAGCAGGTACACGAGGATCGCGAGCGGCAGGAGCAGGTACCAGTCGCGGCGGATCGCCGCGAGCGCATCGGGGCACTTGTCGCGCGGCAACCCCACGAGATTGCTCCGCTTGGCCTCCAGATGGACCATCCAGAACGCGGACGCGAAATACAGGATCGCCGGGATCGCCGCCGCCACGGCAATGTCGCCGTAGGGCACGTTCAGATTCTCCGCCATGATGAAGGCGACGGCCCCCATCACCGGCGGCATGATCTGCCCGCCCATGCTGGCCGTCGCCTCGACGGCTCCCGCGAAAGCGGCCTTGTAGCCGAAGCGCTTCATCAGCGGGATCGTGAACTGGCCCGTCGACACGACGTTGGCCACGCCCGAGCCGTTGATCGTGCCCATCAGCGCCGACGAAACGACCGCGACCTTCGCCGGACCGCCGGTGTAGTGGCCGACCGTGCCCATCGCGATGTCGTTGAACAGCCGGATCATGCCGGCCTTTTCGAGGAACGTGCCGAACAGGATGAACAGGAAGATGAACGTCGCCGACACCTGGATCGGCGTACCGTAGATCCCCTCCACGCCGCGATACATCTGGTGAAGGATCAGGTCGAAATCGTAGCCGCGGTGTCCGTAGGGATACGGGATGTATTCGCCGAAAAAGAGATAGACGAGGAACGCGCCGCAAACGAGCGGCAGGGCCATGCCCATGACGCGGCGGGAAGCCTCGAACACCAGCACGATGATCGTCGTACCCACGACCATATCGAGCAGGTTGGGGTCGGCGCGCGTCATCAGGTCGACATAGAAGACCCAATGGTAGAAACCCAAGGCGAAGGCGCCGATCGCGACGAGCCAGTCGTGCAACGGCACGCTCCTGTCTTCCGAACTGCGGCGGAAGCGGAAGAGCATGAAGACCATGAACAGCAGGAAGCCGACATGTACGGAGCGCACGATGATGCTCGACAGCGGGCTGAAGGCCGACGTGTAGATCTGGAAGAGCGAAAACACGACGCCCATCCAGTACGTCACCTTGCCCGCCGCGCCGCTGAGCAGCGGCACGTGATCCGGCAGCGATTCCTGAACCTTGCGGAGCTCTTCTTCGGAAAGGGCCGGCGCGTCGTCGACGGAAGCCTGTGTGGTCATCGCGTATCAGTCTCCCGTTCGGCGACGCGCCGCAGCCCTTACTTGAGAAGCCCGCGTTCGCGGTAGAAGCGTTCGGCGCCCGGATGCAGCGGCACCGGCGGATTCTGGAACGCGGTCTTGACGTCGATCGCCTTCGCGGCCGCGGCCGCGGCAGCCATCTTGTCGAGACCGTCGAACATCGACTTGGTCAGCGTATAGACCGTATCGGCGGGCACGCGGTCGGACGTCACGAGGAAGTTCTTGATCTGGATCGTCTCGACGGCCGCGTCCTGCCCGCGATAGGTGCCGGCGGGCACCGTGCCCGGCTGGTAGGCGGCATCGCCGATCTTGGCGATGATGTCGGGAGGAACCGCGACGATGACGATATCGTTGGTCGACGCGACGTCGCGGATGGCGGCCACGCCGAGGCCCGCCGAGATCAGCGTGGCGTCGAGCTGGCGGTTCTTGATCAGGTCGACCGACTGGCCGAAGGGCAGGAACTGCACCTGGCTGAAAACGTTGCCCATGTTCTGCGGGCCGGCATACCCGAGACCTGCCGCCATGAAGATCGCACGCGCATTGACTTCCGTGCCCGAACGCGGCGCGCCGACGGACACGCGCTTGCCCTTGAGGTCGGCGAGCGTCTTCACCCCGGATTCCTTCGAGGCCACGATCTGGATGTAGTTCGAATAGAGTCCGCCGATCGTGCGCAGCCGTTCCAGCTTCTGCGGGAAGCCCACCTCGGCGTTTCCGCGCCAGGCATCCGAAAGCGCGTCGCCCAGCGTGAAGGCGACTTCCGCGCGCCCCTGCTGGACGAGGTTCAGGTTCTCGACCGAAGCGGCCGTCGCCTGATGCTGGACGCGAGTCTGCGGAAGTGCTGCGGCATAGATCGATTCCAACGCCTGGCCGAGCGGGTAATAGACACCCGTCGTGCCGCCGGACACGATATTGATGAACTGGGCCTGCGCGGGCGACGCGGCCGAAAGGCCGAGCGCCAGACCCGCGGCGGCGGCGAGGCGAAAGCCGAACTTGACGATCATGGGGGATTCCTCCGGTCCGGAATTATGGATTGATCGTCATTAGACGGTCGGGGCGCGACGGGTCAAGGACGGTCGGGCCCGCATGCCTCGCATGACGGCCGCCGGGGCGGCGATCAGGGAAATTCGGATGGAACCGGGGGGCATTTTTTTGCTTAAATTGTTCCATTCCCCGACACCTCCGACCCTTTGCGAGTGCGACATGAACCTGAGCGGCGAATACCGCCTGCCCCTGCCCCGTCAGACCGTCTGGAACGGCCTCAACGATCCCGAAATCCTGCGCCAGTGCATCCCCGGCTGCGAAGAGCTGGTCAAGGCGTCGGACACCGAGATGTCGGCCAAGGTCGGCCTGAAGATCGGGCCGATGACGGCGAAGTTCACCGGCAAGGTGACGCTCTCCG
>JAYRKO010000228.1:0-4943 GCA_041905745.1 Tagaea sp.
AACTACGTGCACATGCTGCAGGGCGCCAAGATGAAGCCGGTGCAGCCCGTCGTGCGCGGCGGCTTCAAGATCGCCGAGGACAACGGCTTCGTCGTCCAGATCACCTACCTCCAGATCGGCATCATCGTCGCGACGGTGGCGCTGATGGCGGCCTTCACGCTGCTGATCCAGCGCACCGCGCTCGGCCGTTCGCAGCGCGCCTGCGAGCAGGACCGCAAGATGGCGGCACTGCTGGGCGTCAATGTCGACCGGACGATCTCGCTCACCTTCGTGATGGGGGCGGCGCTGGCCGCCGTCGCGGGCGTGATCTTCACGCTCTATTACGGCGCGGTCGATTTCTTCATCGGCTTCCTCGCCGGCCTCAAGGCGTTCACGGCCGCGGTACTCGGCGGCATCGGCTCGCTGCCCGGCGCCATGCTCGGCGGCGTGCTGATCGGCCTCATCGAGGCGTTCTGGTCGGCGCATTTCCCGATCGCCTACAAGGACGTCGCGGTGTTCGGCATCCTCGTGGTCGTCCTGATCTTCCGCCCGACCGGCCTGCTCGGCCGCCCGGACATCGAAAAGGTCTGATCGATGGCGGAAGGCAAGCTCGCGACGGCATTGCGCGAGGCGTTGGCCTCGGCCTTCGTCGCCTTCCTGCTGGCGTTGCCGCTCGTGGGTTTCCGCCTTTCGGAAAGCCAGCAGGGGCTGGGCATCGAGACGCGCTACGACTGGGTGGCTTGGGGCACCGCGGCGGTTTTCGCCGGCCGGCTCGTCATGGCGCTGTGGCGCGGCACGCGCATCGACATCCTCGGCAGTCTGCCCAAGGTGCCGGTGCCGCATCTCGGTGGCGGCACCACGTATGTCGCCATTTTCCTGGTGCTCGCGTTCGTGATGCCCTTCATGCCGTTCGCCGACCGCTACGTGGTCGAGATCGCGATCACCGTCCTCATCTACGTGATGCTGGGCTGGGGGCTCAACATCGTGGTCGGGCTCGCAGGGCTCCTCGACCTCGGCTACGTCGCATTCTATGCGGTGGGCGCGTACACCTACGCGCTGCTCGCGGTCAATTTCGACCTGTCGTTCTGGGTGTGCCTGCCCATCGCCGGCGTGCTCGCGGCGATGTTCGGCGTCCTGCTCGGCTTCCCCGTGCTGCGGCTGCGCGGCGACTATCTCGCCATCGTCACACTGGGCTTCGGCGAGATGATCCGCGTCGTGCTCTTGAACTGGAAGGACTTCTCCGGCGGTCCCGCCGGCATTTCCTCGATCCCGCGGCCCGACTTCTTCGGCTTCCCCTTCGCGCGCGAGGCGGAACCCGGCGGCCCGCCGACCTTCGCCGACCTGTTCGGGCTCGAATTCAGCCCGATGCACCGCATCATCTTCCTCTACTACCTCATCCTCGTGCTGGCGCTGGTGACGAACTTCTTCACGCTGCGCATGCGCCGCCTGCCGCTGGGCCGCGCGTGGGAAGCGCTGCGCGAGGACGAGATCGCGTGCCGGGCGCTGGGCATCAACCCGACCAACATCAAGCTGTCGGCCTTCGCGCTTGGCGCGATGTTCGGCGGCTTCGCGGGCGCCTTCTTCGCCACGCGCCAGGGCTTCATCAGCCCTGAGAGCTTCTCCTTCATCGAAAGCGCGGTCATCCTCGCGATCGTCGTTCTGGGCGGCATGGGCAGCCAGATCGGCGTCGTCATCGCGGCCGCCTTCCTCATCCTCGTGCCCGAGGCGCTGCGCGATTTCTCGCAATACCGGATGGTGATGTTCGGCATGGCGATGGTGATGATCATGCTGTGGCGTCCGCAGGGTATCGTCGCGCACCGCCAGCCCAGCGCGCGGCTGGAGGCGGGCGCATGACGCCGCTGCTGAGCGTCGATCATCTGACGATCCGCTTCGGCGGCCTCGTGGCCGTCGACGACGTGAGTTTCGCGGCCGGCGACCGCTCGATCACCGCCATCATCGGCCCCAACGGTGCGGGCAAGACGACCGTCTTCAACTGCCTCACCGGCTTCTACAAGCCCGACGTCGGGCGCATGTGCCTCACCAAGGACGGCGGGGAATGGCTGCTGGAACGCATGGAAGGCTTCCGCATCGCCCAGCAGGCGGGCGTGGCGCGCACGTTCCAGAACATCCGCCTCTTCCCGAAGATGTCGGTGCTGGAGAACCTGCTGGTCGCGCAGCACAACGAACTGCAGCATGCCTCGCGCTTCGCCATCGCCGGGCTCCTCGGTCTCGGCAGCTATCGCGCGGCCGAACGCGCCGCGATCGAACGCGCGCGGCACTGGCTCGAGCGCGTCGGCCTCATTGCCGTCGCCAACGACGAGGCGGGCAGTCTGCCTTACGGCGCGCAGCGCCGGCTCGAGATCGCGCGCGCGATGTGCACGCGTCCGCGCCTCCTTTGCCTCGACGAGCCCGCCGCCGGCCTCAACCCGGCCGAATCCGCGACGCTGGCCGCGCTCGTGCGCCGCATCCGCGACGAGGACGGCGTCGCCATCCTTCTCATCGAGCACGACATGAGCGTGGTCATGGAAATCTCCGACCGCATCGTCGTGCTCGACCACGGCCGCAAGATCGCCGAGGGCACGCCCGCCCAGGTGCGCGACGATCCGGAAGTCATCCGCGCCTATCTGGGTGCGGCCGAGGACGAGGTCGCGAACTGATGGCCGCAACGCCGCTCCTTTCGGTCCAGAACGTCAAGGCCAACTACGGCCCGGTCGAGGCGCTGCGCGGCGTCTCGCTCGACGTGTTCCCGGGCGAGATCGTGGCGCTGATCGGCGCCAACGGGGCCGGCAAGTCGACGCTGCTGATGACGATCTGCGGCGACCCGCGCGCGAGCGAGGGCCGCATCGTCTACGCCGGCCAGGACATCACGCGCACGCCGCTGCACGAGATGGTGCGTCTTGGCATCGCGCAGTCGCCCGAGGGAAGGCGCATCTTCCCGCGCATGAGCGTGACCGAAAACCTGCAGATGGGCGCCTTCGCGGCCGACCCTGCGAACTACGAGGCGGACATCGAGCGCGTGTTCCGCCTGTTCCCGCGCCTTGCCGAGCGGCGCGACCAGCGCGCGGGCACGATGTCGGGCGGCGAGCAGCAGATGCTGGCGATCGGCCGCGCGCTGATGAGCCGGCCGAAGCTCCTGCTGCTCGACGAACCGTCGCTGGGACTGGCACCGCTGCTCGTCGCGCAAATTTTCTCCACGATCAAGGAGATCAACCGCGGCGAGGGCGTGACGGTTTTGCTCGTCGAGCAAAACGCCTATCATGCGTTGCGTCTTGCCCATCGCGGTTACGTGCTCGTCAACGGCGCGATCCGCATGAGCGGCCCGGGCGCCGAACTGCTGGCGAACCCGGACATCCAGAAGGCCTATCTGGCCGGCGGCCACCACTGAGCGCGGTATCGACATGCAGGACCTGACCGGAGCATCGATCGCCGAGTTCGTCTTCATGACGGTCGTGCTGTTCGGCGGCGCGGGCTTCCTGATGGGGCAGGCGCTGGCGCAGACATGGCGGCCGGCGTGGCACGCGCTGCCCTACGCGGTGCTGATGGCGATCGCCAACCGCATCCTCGCCTACGCGCTGTTCGGCGGCGACCTGCGCGCGGTCGGCCCGCTCGTTCTCGATTTCGCCGTCGTCGCGGGGCTGGCGCTCGTCGCCTACCGCATGACGCGCGCACGCACGATGGTGCGCCAGTATCCGTGGCTGTACGATCAGGACGGACTTTTCGGCTGGCGGGAGCGCGACGCTTCCGCCGGCCGGCCTGCTGCCGGGTCCCAGGACCGGCGCGGGCCGTGAAGGCACTTGGGAGTTCCACTCAACAGGGAGAACTGCATATGTCGATGAAGCGTAGAGACCTTCTCAAGGCCGGTGCCGGCGCCGCGGTGTTCGCGGTCGCCACGCCGTCGATCGTCCGCGCCCAGGCCGGCGATCTCACCATCGGCTGCGCCGGTCCCTTCACGGGCCCGAACGCGGCCTTCGGCGAGCAGCTTCGCCGCGGCTTCAACATGGCCATCGCCGACGTCAACGGTGCGGGTGGCGTGCTCGGCCGCAAGCTCGCGGGCGTGTTCGAAGACGACGCGTCGGACCCCAACCAGGCCCGCGCGGCGGCCAACAAGCTCGCCGGCCGCAAGGTGCCGTTCGTGCTCGGCCACTTCAACTCGTCCTGCTCGATCCCGGCTTCGGAAGTCTACGCCGAAGAAGGCATCCTGCAGATCACGCCGGCCTCGACGAACCCGCGCCTGACCGACCGCGGCGCGAAGTTCAAGAACGTGTTCCGCACCTGCGGCCGCGACGACCAGCAGGGCGCCATCGCCGGCGGCTGGCTCGCGGACAAGTACAAGGGCAAGGGCGTGGCGATCATCCACGACAAGACCACGTACGGCCAGGGCCTCGCGGACGAGACCAAGAAGGCGATGAACGCCAAGGGCCTCACCGAGAAGCTCTATGACGGCGTCAACACGGGCGACAAGGACTTCACCGCGCTCATCACGCGCATGAAGTCCCAGAGCGTCGAGGCGATCTACTTCGGCGGCCTGCACACCGAGGCGGCCCTTCTCGTGCGTCAGGCGCGCGAACAGGGCCTCGGCGCGCAGCTCGTCTCGGGCGACGGCATCGTCTCGGCCGAGTTCGCGACCATCGCGGGCAAGGCTTCGGACGGCGTCATCATGACCTTCGACAGCGACCCGCGTAAGTCGCCGGGCGCCAAGCAGGTCGTCGAGAAGTTCAAGGCCCAGAACTACGATCCGGAAGGCTACACGCTGCTGTCCTACGCGGGCGTGCAGGTCTTCGCCGCGGCCGCCAAGGCGGCCAACGGCACGGGCGTCAACGCGCTCGTCGGCCAGATGCACGGCAAGTCGTTCAGCACCGTCATCGGCTCGCTCACCTACGACAACAAGGGCGACCTGACGAAGCCGAACTACGTCTTCTACATCTGGAAGGACGGCAAGTACGCCGAGATGTGATCGACGCGAA
>JAYRKO010000229.1:0-2575 GCA_041905745.1 Tagaea sp.
TGACCTGGCAGGGATGCGAGCGGTCGGTGAGGCCGTTTATGACCGGGACGGTCGCGTGGCGGACCATCTCGGCGAGATTGGCGGCCTTGTTCGTGCGCAGCATGATCGCGTCGCAGTAGCGCGACAGCACGCGCGCCGTGTCGGCGATCGTCTCGCCGCGGCCGAGCTGCGTATCGTGATGCGTGAGGATTACGGCTTCGCCGCCGAGCTGGCGGATGCCCACCTCGAACGACACGCGCGTGCGCGTCGAGGGCTTCTCGAAGATCATCGCGAGCGTCTTGCCGGCGAGCGGCTTTTCCATGCCGCCGGGCGGCCGCTTGGCCTTGTAGGCGGCGCCCAGATCGAGGATGCGCCGCAGCGCGCCCGCATCGAGCACGTCGAGGTCGAGGAAGTGGCGGGGTGTCGCGTTCATCGTCGTCTCCCTCAGCCGACCTTGCGGGCCGGCTCGCGCGCGCGCAGTTCGGCGCAGGCCGCGTCGATCTTTTCGATCGCCTCGGTCACGTGCGCGGCTTCCGCGATCAGCGGCGGCAGCAGGCGCATCACGTTGTCGCCAGCACCGACCGTGAGCAGGCCGTGCTTGCGCAGGCAGGCGATCATGTCCTGGTTGGGGCCCTTGCACTTGAGACCCAGCAGAAGGCCCTGACCGCGCGCTTCCTCGAACATGTCGGGATTGCGCGAGACGAGGCCCGCAAGCTGCTGCTTCATGTGGCCGGCGACGCGCTCGACATGTTCGAAGAACTCGGGCGCCAGCATCACGTCGAGCACGGCGTTGCCGGCCGACATGGCGAGCGGGTTGCCGCCGTAGGTCGAGCCGTGCGTGCCGGCCGTCATGCCGGCGGCCGCCTTGGCGGTCGCAAGGCAGGCACCCACCGGGAAGCCGTTGCCCAGCGCCTTGGCGACCGACATGACGTCGGGCGTCACGCCCGCCCATTCGTGCGCGAAGAGCTTGCCGGTGCGGCCCATGCCGGTCTGGATCTCGTCGAAGAACAGCAGCAGGTCGTTGGCGTCGCAAATTTCGCGCAGGAACTTCAGGAACGCGACCGGGACGGGCCGCACGCCGCCTTCGCCCTGGATCGGTTCGATCAGGATGCCGGCGGTCTGCGGGCCGATGGCGGCCTTCAGCGCCGCCTCGTCGGCGAAGGGGACCTGATCGAATCCGTCCGTCTTCGGGCCGAAGCCTTCGAGATACTTCTGCTGGCCGCCGGCCGCGAGCGTGGCGAGCGTGCGTCCGTGGAACGCGCCCTCGAAGGTCACGATGCGGTAGCGGTCCGGATGGCCGTTGTGCGCCTGATACTTGCGCACGACCTTGATGCCGCACTCGTTGGCTTCCGCGCCGGAATTGCCGAAGAAGACCGTGTCGGCGAAGGTCGACGCGACCAGCCGCTCGGCCAGCTTCTGCTGCTGGGCGATCGGGAAGATGTTCGAGGTGTGCCACACCTTGTTCATCTGCGCGCCCACCTCCTTGACGAGATGGGGGTGCGCATGGCCAAGGCCGGTCACGGCGATGCCGCAGGCGAAGTCGAGATAACGTCGGCCGTCGGTTCCCCACAGATACGGGCCTTCGCCGCGCTCGAAGCCCACTTCGGCGCGCGCATAGGTCGGCATCACGGCAGGGAATGCGGTCGACACGTTGAACGACTCCTCCTCTGTCGGGCCGCCAGGCTGGCGGCTCGGGAAACGACCAGTATTCCGGCACCCCCCGGAAAAGTCAAATACAGGTCGAAATTCTTGTTCTTTTTTAGATACTTAACGTCAGGCGCGCAGCTTGTAGCCGCGCCGGAACATCTGGAGGCAAAGCGTCCCCAGCGCGCCGTTGGCGGCGAGCAGGATGGCGGCACCGATCCACGGATGGGCGTCGGTATGGCCGATGAAGCCGTAGCGGAACCCGTCGATCATGTAGAAGAACGGATTGAAGAGCGCGATCAGGTGCCAAGGCTCGGGCAGCCGGTCGACCGTGTAGAAGGTGCCCGACAGGAACGCGAGCGGCGTCACCACGAAATTCGTGACGGCCGCGATGTGGTCGAATTTCTCCGACCATACGCCGCCGGCGACGCCCAGCAGCGAAAGCAGCATCGACGCCATCACGCCGTTGAACGCGATCCAGCCGGCCGCGTGGATGTGCAGCGGGACGAAAAGCGCCACGCAGATTGCCGTCACGCCACCCACGACGATGCCGCGCACCACGCCGCCGGCCGCGAATCCGACGACCAGTTCGGCCGCCGACAGCGGCGGCATCAGCGAATCGACGATGTTGCCCTGCACCTTGGCGATGACGAT
The DNA here is from genome assembly GCA_041905745.1 of Tagaea sp. Classification (GTDB taxonomy): domain Bacteria; phylum Pseudomonadota; class Alphaproteobacteria; order CACIAM-22H2; family CACIAM-22H2; genus Tagaea. The sequence goes on from JAYRKO010000229.1 coordinate 2,278, forward strand.
CGAACTCGACGTGTTGGCGAACGCGTTCTGGGTCATCGCCATCATGATGAGGCCGGGGGCGAGGAATTCCGCAAAGGCGACGCCGCCGGCCGCGGGTGCGGCCGATGCGCCCAGCGCCAGCACGAACACCGCCAGGAACAGCAGCGTGGTGACGACGGGGGCCGCGATCGTCTGCGTGTGGACTTTCGCGAAGCGGCGCACCTCGCGCATCACGAGCGTGCGAAGGCCGAGCCAGTTGACGGCCCCGTAGCGGCGGGGCGGCAGGGGAGCGTGTTCCATGTGCGCACGAACATAGGGG
>JAYRKO010000229.1:2675-4925 GCA_041905745.1 Tagaea sp.
AGAATGATCGAGCCTGCAACCCCCCGAGACGAAGCGCAGCGTCTGGCCGCCCTGAGCGCACTGGGTATCCTCGACACCGAGCCCGAGCGCGCCTTCGAGGACATCGTCGAACTGACGAAGGCCGTTCTCGGCGTACCGATCGCGCTCGTCTCGCTGGTCGACCGCGATCGCCAGTGGTTCAAGGCGGCGACCGGCCTGTCGGCCTGCGAGACGCCGCGTTCGGTCTCGTTCTGCGCCCATGCGATCCACGAGGCCGACGTCTTCGTCGTGCCCGATGCGTCGTTCGACCCGCGCTTCCACGACAACCCGCTCGTGGTCGGCGACCCCTTCATTCGATTCTATGCGGGCTTCCCGCTGCAACTCGCTTCCGGCTACCGGATCGGCACGCTTTGCGCGATCTCGCCGGAGCCACGCGAGGAATTCGACGAAGCCGGGCGTGCCCGATTGCGACTGCTGGGCCGTCTCGCGCTCGACGCGATCGAACTGCGCACGCGCCGCGCGGAGGGCGCGCGCTTTCGCGCGACGCTCGATCGGTACGGCGCGCTGCTGCATGCGCTGAACCGACCCGTCGCCTTCACCGATGCCGCGGGCCGGATCGAAACCTGCAATGCCGCCTTCGCGCTTCTCGCCGGCGGCCGGGATCCGGTCGGCAGGTCTGTTGCCGAGGCCCTCGGCCTGCCCGCTGGAACGTGGACCCCCCGAGGGACAACAATGCAGCGCCTCGAAGGAGCCGCCCTCGCGGTCGGGTTCGCGGTTCACGGCGCGCCCGACGGCTACGCCTTCATCGGCGATCTCGCGAAGGGCTAGAATGCGGCGCGTTTTCGACATCTTCGTCGACGGGCTGGACGAGCCCATGCGCGTCGTCTCGAACCCCACGGCCGACGACCTGCTCGACGCGCGCGAGCGCGCGATGCTGAAGACGTGGCGGCAGGCGAACTTCAAGCGCGGCGGCGGCGTACCCCGGCGTGGTGAACTCGCCGGCCCGTTCCTCGACGAGCTGACGCCGAACCTCATGGATCTGGACATGCTGCCGGACGGCGACTTCCGCTACGCCCGTTGCGGCGAGGCGGTGGCGTCGGCGTTCGGCGGAAACGTCGTCGGCCGGAAGACGAGCGAGCTGCCGTCACCCATCGCGAACGTCTTTCTCAGCGTGTACCGCCTCGCGCTCAAGCATCCGATGCCGTATTCGACACGCCACCGCTCGCCGCATGATCGCGTCGGCTATTGGCACCGGCTGATCGTTCCGGTCGCCCCGGAACTGGGCGCCGGCGCGCGCGGCTTTCTGGTGTGCAGCCTGCCGATCGGCGACCAGTAGGGTCGGTCTTCAGCCTTTGTCCCAGGCGATGCGGATGCCGGCGGCCGCGAAATCCGCGCGGATGCGCGCGTCGAACGCACGGCGCACGCGCCACTGCTTTCCCGGCAGCGTCTTGACGCGGGCCTTCAGCGTCTGGCCGACGTCGGTGAATGCCGCGATCCCCTGATCTTCGTAGTCGCCGATGACGAGTGCGGCGATCTCGGCATCGCCTACGAGCGCTTCGAAGGTCTTTCGCATCGTGCCGGCTGCGGCCGCTGCGTCGGCGGCATAGGGGACCGGTACCTCGAAGGTCGCGTAGGCGTAGTCCTTCGTCTGGTTCGAGATGATCGTCAGCGTCCCGAACGGGATGGTGTGCAGCGTTCCGTCGCCCGAGCGCAGCTTGATCGCGCGCAGGCCCAGCGATTCGACGGTGCCCGACTTGTCGCCGAGCTGCACGACGTCGCCCACCGCGAGCACGTCCTCCAGGATCATCGACACACCGGTGATGAGGTCGCGCACCATGTTCTGCGCGCCGAGACCGACGGCGAGGCCGAGGACGCCGGCGCCGGCTAGCAGCGGCGTGACGTTGATGCCGATCTCGTTGAGCGTGACCAGCGTCACGAAGATCGCGAGCAGAACGAACAGCGCGCGCTGCATCAGCGGCAGCAGCGTGCGCACGCGCGCGGACGTGCGCTCGGTCGGGGCCTCGTTCTCGCCCTTGCGCAGCAGATAGCGTTCGAGGCCCGCATTGGCGAATTCCCACACCGCCAACGCCGCGACGACCGCGAAGGCGATCGAGAAAAGCCCGCCCGCGACGCGCTGGCCGGTGGGCGTGGCGGCGTATTCGAGCGTGCGGATGCCCCAGGCCTGCATGATTGCCAGCAAAGCGAGCCCGCTGATCGACAGCACGATCACGCGCCGGCCGGCGTTCACGTAGCGGTTCGCGCGCTGCTCCA
>JAYRKO010000230.1:0-4924 GCA_041905745.1 Tagaea sp.
GGCGCGGGGCCGGCGGGCCTCGGCACGGCGATCCGGCTGAAGCAGCTGGCGAACGAGGCGGGCCGCGAGCTTTCGGTGTGCGTGCTCGAGAAGGGCTCGGAGGTCGGCGCGCATATCCTGTCGGGCGCCGTGGTCGAACCGCGCGCCCTCGACGAACTGCTGCCGGACTGGAAGGAAAACGGCGCGCCGCTCAATACGCCGGTCGAGGAAGACCGCTTCCTGTTCCTGACGGCCAAGCGCGCGATCCGCCTGCCCACGCCCCCGCAGATGCACAACGCGGGCAACTACATCGTCAGCCTCGGCAACCTGTGCCGGTGGCTGGGCCAGCAGGCCGAGGCGCTGGGCGTGGAGATCTTCGCAGGCTTCGCCGCGGCCGAAGTGCTCTACGCCGAGGACGGTGCGGTGTCTGGCGTGGCCACGGGCGACATGGGCATCGGCAAGGACGGGCAGCAGACCGCGAACTTCACGCCGGGCGTGGAGATCCACGGCCGCGCGACGGTGTTCGCCGAGGGCGTGCGCGGGTCGCTTGCCAAGATGCTGTTCGAGAAGTTCGGCCTGCGCGAGGGCGTCGAGCCGCAGACCTTCGGCATCGGCATCAAGGAACTGTGGGAGATCGACCCGGCCAAGCACCATGCGGGCCGCGTCGTCCACACGGTGGGCTGGCCGCTCGACACCGAAACCTACGGCGGCTCGTTCCTCTACCATCTGGAGAACAACCAGGTCGCGGTGGGCTACGTCGTGGGGCTCGACTACCGCAACCCGTTCCTGTCGCCGTTCGAGGAATTCCAGCGCTTCAAGACGCACCCCGCGATCCGCCCGGTCTTCGAGGGCGGGCGGCGCATCGCGTACGGGGCGCGCGCGATCAACGAAGGCGGCTTCCAGTCGATCCCGAAGCTCGTGTTCCCGGGCGGCGCCATCGTGGGCTGCTCGGCCGGCTTCGTGAACGTGCCCAAGATCAAGGGCAGCCACACGGCGATGAAGTCGGGCATGGTCTGCGCCGAGGCGCTGTTCGAAGCGCTCGGCAAGACCGAAGGGCGCGTGGGCACGCTCGACGCGTATCCGGAAAAGCTGAAGGCGTCGTGGGTGTGGGAGGAACTGCACCGCGTGCGCAACATCCGCCCGGCCTTCGCCAACGGGCTGTGGGTCGGCCTCGTCCACGCGGCGATCGACACGTATCTCTTCCGCGGCAAGGCGCCGTGGACCTTCGGCCACCATGCCGACAACACGTCGCTGCGCCCGGCCGCGGCGTCGACGCCCATCGCCTACCCCAAGCCCGACGGCAAGGTGTCGTTCGACCGGCTGTCCTCGGTGTTCCTGTCGGCGACCAACCACGAGGAGAACCAGCCGGCCCACCTGCGCCTTCGCGATGCAAGCGTGCCGGTCGCGCACAACCTCGCGGTCTACGATGCGCCCGAGCAGCGCTACTGCCCGGCCGGCGTCTACGAGATCGTCGATGCGGCGACGAACCCGCGCCTGCAGATCAACGCGCAGAACTGCGTCCACTGCAAGACGTGCGACATCAAGGACCCCACGCAGAACATCGTGTGGACCGTGCCCGAGGGCGGCGGCGGGCCCAACTATCCGAACATGTGAAGCGGCTCAGTCGAGCTTCAGCGGCGGCACGCGGAAGAGCTTGAAGCGCTCGACGCTGACGATGCCGTCCTGCGCGCTGATCGGCACCGACACGACCGGGCGGTTGCCGGCGAGCGGATCGATGCGCGCGAGGAAATTCATCGCGACCTTCATCAGCGCGCCCGTGGTGGGCTGGATCGAGCCCGATTGCGCGAGCGCGTCGATCGTTTCGCCGTAACCGGCGATGCGCGCGGTGGCGGCTCCCATCGGGCGGTTCTCGGCATCCAGCGCCAGCGTGCCGTCGCCCGTGAGCCGCAAGGGTCCCCACGCAAGCGCCAGGCGCGTGACGTCGAGCGTGCCGCCGTCGTCGCGCCAGACGCCGAGCGCGTTGGCGAGCGTGTCGCCCACGACGCGGCCGCGCACGCGCGCGTCGAGTTCGAGGAAGGCGACGTCGCGCCCCAGTGCGGCGAGCGCGGGCGCGGCCACGGGCAGGCGTACCGCGTTGGCGCGCAGCGACACGTCGAGCACGTCGGTTTCGTGCGTGGCGTCCGCCGGACGGTGGGGCGAAAGCGTGAGCGCAAGGCGGCGCGCGGCGAGCGGTTCGGCGGTGAAGTCGCTCTTCAGTTCGGCCGCTTCGAATTCGACGTCGAGCCGCGCGACGCGGCCCTTGTCGTCGAAGGCGAGGCGCGCCTGCGGGTCGGCGGCGCGCAACGCGAGATTGGCTTCGAGATCGCCCGCCCCGAAATGCGCGACCTGCTCGCCCGGCAGGCGCAGCGAAAGCGTGGAGAGATCGCGCGGATCGGCGTAGGCCACGAGCCGTTCGCCCGACCACGCCCAGCGCGACGCGCCCGAACCCTTGGCCGAGGGCTTCTCGACGATCGCGCGCCAGCCGAAGGGCCAGCCCTTCACCTCGAACGTCTCGTACGCGATCGCCACGCCCGCGGCGGCCTGTTCGGCGCGCCACGCATCGAAGCGCTGGACGATGCGGTTGGCGGCGAGCATCCAGACGAGCGTCCATGCGAAAAGCGCAAGGGCGAGCCCGGCGGCGATCATGGTCGTGCGGCGCTTCATGGCTTTGGCTTAGCGCGCGCGACGGCTAATGTCGATGCCGCCCGCCCATGACCCCAGACGCCGCCCCCGCAAGCCGCCCCGCCTTCGCCGCCGCCGCCCCCTTCGTGTTCGTGGCGCTGTGGTCGACGGGCTTCATCGGCTCGAAACTGGGCACGCCCTTCGCCGAGCCGGTGACGTTCCTCGTCGTGCGCTTCGCGATCGTGCTGGCGCTGTTCCTCGTGCTGGCGATCGCGACCGGCGCGCCGTGGCCGGGCCGTGCCAAGGCGCGCCACGTCGTCGTCGTGGGCGTGCTGCTGCACGGCATCTATCTGGGCGGCGTGTTCGTGTCGATCGCGTGGGGGCTGCCGGCGGGCGTGTCGGCGCTGATCGTGGGCCTGCAGCCGCTGCTGACGGCGACCGTCGTGGGCCCGCTGTTGGGCGAGAAGGTGAGTGCGCGCCAGTGGCTGGGCCTGTGGCTGGGGCTGGCGGGCGTGCTCGCCGTGCTGTGGGAGAAGCTTGCCTTCGAAGGGCTGGCGGCGGCTGCCGTGTGGCCCTCGGTCGTCGGGCTCTTCGGCATCACGGCCGGCACGCTCTACCAGAAACGTTTCTGTCCCGACGTCGACCTGCGCACGGGTGCGGCGATCCAGTATGCCGCCGCTACGCTGTTCCTGCTGCCCTTCGCCTTGCTTTTCGAGACGATGGCGATACGCTGGACCGGACAGTTCGTCTTCGCGATGGCGTGGCTGGTGCTGGTGCTGTCGGTGGGGGCGGTGAGCCTGCTGATGGTGCTGGTGCGCCGGGGCGCGGCGGCGAAGGTGGCGAGCTTCTTCTACCTCGTGCCGCCGACGACCGCGGTGATGGCGGGCCTGCTGTTCGGCGAGACGCTGGGCGCACTGGCGCTGGCGGGCATGGCGGTCGCGGCGGCGGGCGTGGCGCTGGTGCAGAGAAACTAGGACGCGCGATGGCGGCGAAGGCGAAGGCGAAGGCGGACGACGGGGCGAAGGCGAAGGCCGCGCGCGCGCGCGCCGTGCGCACCGGCCGCATCCCGCCCTGCGAGGGCTGCCCGCCGCCGCCCGAGGCGCCCGAGTTCTGGGTCTTCGCCTACGGCTCGCTCATCTGGGATCCGGGCTTCCCGTACGCGGAGGCGCGGCCCGCGCGCCTCATGGGGTTCCACCGCGCCTTCTGCATCAAGTCGACGCGCTATCGCGGCACGCCGGAAAAGCCGGGGCTGGTGCTGGGGCTCGACAAGGGCGGCTCGTGCCACGGCATCGCCTATCGCGTGGCGACGGGCAGCGCCGAGCGCACGATGGCGTATCTGTGGGACCGCGAGATGCTAAACAGTTCTTACCATTGCATGGATCTGCCCGTGCGCTTCGCCGACGGGCGCGAGGTCGTCGCGCGCACCTTCGTGGTGAACCCGAAGGCCCCCGGCTACGAGGGCAAGCTTTCGATGGCCGCCACGGCCGAGCGCATCCGCCATTCGACCGGCCAGCGCGGGGCCAACCGCGTCTATCTGGAGAACACGGTCGAGCACCTGCACCGGCTCGGCATCCAGGACCGCCGGCTTGCGGCATTGCTGGCGGCGGTGAAGGCGAACGCCTAGTCTGGGGACGGCGCATCGGGGGATTCGCGTCGGCGCCGGTCGGGAGAGGGGGAAGCCCGGATGAAATATCTCGAGGAATACCGCTCGCCCAAGGAGGAGGAAGTGAAGAACTTCACCCTCGAGGACGCCGAGAAGATCGACGCGCTCAACAAGGAAATCCACCTGCGCAACCGCCTGCTCGTGCACAACGCGCGCGCGATCCTGCAGGAAGTGGAACCCGGCCAGAAGATCCTGCGCGACATCGACGCGCCGGCCCCGCCGCTCGTCTATTCGCGCGTCGTGCAGATGCTGGGCGAGCGCGGCTCGAAGGGGGCCGCCGCCCTTTCCGCCGCCACCGCCAAGAAGCCGGCGAAGTGAGGGACGCGCACCCGTGCCGCCAGCCGCCGCCAATGTCCGCCTCGAACCCGACCGGCGCGCGCGGATCGTCGACCAGGTCCGCCAGCTGCGCGGCGGCGTTGTGGCGGGCGTCATCGGGCGCGGGCCCGACGGCGACCTTGCGGAATTCGCCGCCTCGCTCGGCCGCTCGGGCCTGCTGGCCGAGGAAGCCGAGATCCCCGTCCACGAATTCGCGATCGACCCGGCGCGCCTGCCGCCGCCCAAACGGAAGTTCGGAAGGAGACCGACGATGACGACCGATCCCCTGGCGCCGTCGGACGAGCAGAAGAAGATGCTCGCCTACATCGACAAGTCGATCCGGCT
>JAYRKO010000231.1:0-4893 GCA_041905745.1 Tagaea sp.
AGGTCAAGTTCCTGACCACGCCCGATACATATTACGAACTTCTCGACAAGCGCCTGCCCGGCCACGGCGAAAACGTCGCGCGGCTCCGGAAGAACCGCATCCTGCTCGACGGCGCGCCGACGAAGGAAGGCGGGCGGCTCCTCCAGATCTTCACCGAGACGGCCATCGGCCCGATCTTCTTCGAAATCATCCAGCGCAAGGGCGACGAGGGTTTCGGGGAAGGCAATTTCAAGGCATTGTTCGAATCGATGGAACTCGACCAGATCCGGCGCGGCGCGCTCAAGACCGCGTAGGAGGGGGGAAGTGTGAAGCTCGCGACACTGAAAGAAGGCGGCCGGGACGGCACACTCGTGGTCGTTTCGCACGATCTCAAGCGCTGCGTGAAGGCGCCGCGCATCGCCGCGACGCTGCGCGCTGCCCTCGACGATTGGCGTCGCCGCGCGGGCGAGTTGGCGCTGGTGTCGGAGCTTCTCGACAAGGGCGTGGACAACATCAACGACGCGCCCGTCGCGCCCTTCGATCCGGCCGCCTGCATGGCCCCGCTGCCGCGCGCGGCGCAGTGGATCGACGGGTCGGCCTATCTCAACCACGTCGAGCTCGTGCGCAAGGCCCGCAAGGCCGAAATGCCGCCCGAGTTCTATTCCGACCCGCTGATGTACCAGGGCGGCTCGGACGCGATGCTGGGGCCGTGCGACGACGTCGAGGCGGTCGACGAGGCGCACGGCATCGATTTCGAGGCCGAGGTCGCCGTGATCGTCGACGACGTGCCGATGGGCACCGACGCGGTTGCGGCGCGCGGGTACATCCGGCTCGTGCTGCTCGTCAACGACGTGTCGCTGCGCAATCTCATCCCGGCCGAGCTTGCGAAGGGCTTCGGCTTCTTCCAGTCGAAGCCGTCCTCGTCCTTCTCGCCCGTCGCCGTCACACCCGACGAGCTGGGGACCGCGTGGGACGGGGCGAAGCTGCATCTGCCGCTGGTGGCCGAACTAAACGGCCGCCCCTTCGGCCGGCCGAACGCGGGGGCCGACATGAATTTCGACTTCGGCCAGCTCGTCGCGCACGCCGCGCGCACGCGCCCGCTGACGGCCGGCACGATCGTGGGCTCGGGCACGGTGTCCAACCGCGATCCGTCGGTCGGCTCGTGCTGCATCGCCGAGGTGCGCATGATCGAGACGATCGCCGACGGCAAGCCGAAAACGCCGTTCATGAAATTCGGCGACCGCATCCGCATCGAGATGCGCGACGCGGCCGGGCACAGCATCTTCGGCGCGATCGACCAGAAGATCGTCCGCCATGCGGGGAGGGGACAATGAAGGTCTGGGGCTATTTCCGTTCGTCGGCGGCGTTCCGCGTGCGCATCGCGCTGGCGCTGAAGGGGCTGGCGCCCGAGCAGGCCTTCATCCACCTGCGCAAGGCCGAGCAGCGCGCGCCCGACTATCTCGCGCGCAACCCGCTGGGTCTTGTGCCCACGCTGGAGGACGGCGAGGCGACCATCACGCAGTCGCTGGCGATCTGCGAATATCTCGACGAGACGCATCCGGCCCCGGCCTTCTTGCCGGGCGATGCGGCCGTCCGCGCGCGGATCCGCGCGCTCGCCTACACGATCGCGTGCGACATCCACCCGATCAACAACCTGCGCGTCCTCCTCTATCTCCTGAAGACGCTGAAGGTCGAGAAGGACGCGCACGACGAATGGTACCGCCACTGGATCGCGGTCGGGTTCGAGGCGCTGGAAAAGCTGCTGGCCGACGGCAAGGCGGGAACCTACTGCCACGGCGAAGCGCCCACGCTCGCCGACATCTGTCTCGTGCCGCAGGTCTTCAACGCCAAGCGCTTCTATTCGGATGCGGAACTGGCGGTCTATCCGCGCATCATGGCGATCTTCGCGAACTGCCTGAAGCATCCGGCGTTCCAGGCGGCACTGCCCGAACGCCAGCCGGACTTCGAGCCGGGCTGATCAGCGGCCCGCGCGCGCCTCGGCGACGAGCTTCTTCAGCGTATCGGCGTCGACGGCACCGGGGACGAGCGAGTCGCCGATGACAAAGGCCGGCGTGCCGCTGATGGCGAGCGCCTGCGCGAGCGCCACATTGCGCTGGATGAGGGCCGCGATCGCCGGGCTTTCCATGTCGCGGCGCAGTCGTTCCGCGTCGAGCCCGGCCTGCGCCGCGAGCCGGAAGATTCCCGCCTCGTCGAGCTGGCCGCGGAAGCTCATCATCAGGTCGTGGAAGGCCGGGTACTTGCCCTGCGCGCGCGAGGCGAGGGCCGCGCGCGACGCCACGACGGATGCAGGCCCCAGGATCGGCAGGTCCTTGCGCACGAGGCGCACGTCCTTTTCCCCGGCCAGCAGTGCCCGCATGGGTTCATGCATCTGCTTGCAGTAGGGGCAGCGATAGTCGAAGAACTCGACGATCGCGACCGTGCCGGCGACGTTGCCCACGACGGGCGCGTCGGGATCGTCGAGCAACTCCTTGCGCTTCTCGCGCACGACCGCGCGCGCGCGGGCCTGCTGCTCGTCCTTCTGGCGGCTTTCGAGCGCTTCCAGCGCTTCGAGGACGATCTCGGGATTCTCGCGCAGCGTTTCGATCAGCAGCTTCTTGACCGCGTCGCGCTGCGCGCGGGTCAGCACGTCCTGCGCGGGCGCCTGCGCGAAGGACTGCGCCGGCAGGACCAGTGCCGCGACCGCGACGAGTGCCAGAAGGAGTCGGCGCACGGTCACTTCGACAGCGAAACGTCGGCGAGATAGCCGATGGCGACGGTGGCCTGCGGCGGCACCGTCGCGCGCAGTCCGCCGACCGCGACCATCACGATCTGGACGTTGCCCGGATCCTCGGCGGGCCAGAAATGCTTGTGGACCTCGGTCAGGTCGACCGCTTCGGCGTGCCAGAGCCCGGCTTGCCCGGCGCGCGGTTCGCGCAGCGCGAGCTTGCGGCCCGCATCGTCGGAAACCCATTTGGAGAAGCGCGCGTCTTCCGCGCGCGCCGCGCCGAAGCCGCCGAAATCGAATTCCACGAAGCGGTCCCATTCCGGCCCCGGAACGCCGACCCAGCCGGCATAGCGTTCGATCGACGGGCGCTGGAGGCTGCGGAAGAAGACGACGATGCGCACGCCGCGCTCGGTGCCCTCGCCGGGACCGCCGGCGAACTGCAGCGGCTCGAGATACCAGCTCCACCGCAGATACGGCGTGGCGCCGATGGTCGTCGCCACGCGCCGCCCCATCCACGAGCCGCCGGGCGAATCCGGCCGCACGACCACGGCGCCCTGCAGGTCCATCACGTTGAGCTGGCCGTCCTTCGCGCCGCGAACGACCATCCATTCGCCGCTCGACGCGCCCGGCTGGATGCCCGGCACGCCGCGGTCGAGGACCTTGATCGATCCGTCGACGATGACGGCGCGCGGTGCGGGACCGGAACAGGCGGCAAGGAGCAGGGCGGCGACGAGGACGAGCGGGCTGAATTTCATTCGCGGCGACTCTGGGGCGGAAGCCTTCCGGCTGCGGACTTGATGTCCTGCGCACGCAGGATATGCGTCGAACCGGGCGGCAGCAACCGTTCGGCGCGTTCGGCGAAGGCGCGCGCATCCACGCGGCGACCGAGGACCATGGCCTGTTCGGCCTGCGCCAGCGAGGACATGCCGAGCTGCCCGTCGCGACCGTAGGCGATCGCGAGCAGGCGCCAGATCTCGGCGTTTTCGGTCTCGCCCTTCTGCGCTTTTTCGAGATTGCCGATGGCCGCCGCGTTCAGCGCCTTGTCCTCGGTCGCGATCTGGGCGGCGGCAAGTTCGGTCAGCAGCAGCGCGTTGCCCGGTACGCCGGCGACGGCCTTCTCGTAGTACGGAATGGAGTCGCGGGGCTTGCCGCTCTCGTAGGTGAACTGGCCGCGCGTCTCGTTGAAATAGGGGTCTTCGGGCGACGCCGCGAGCAGCGCGTCGGCCAGCGGGATCGCCCGCATCATGTCGCCGCGCCGGTAGTATGCGAAGGCGCGCGCGTAGCGCGCTTCCATCGACGCGTCGTTCTCCTTGTAGCGCTGGAGCGCCCGCTGCGGGTCGGTGAAGCCAAGAAGCTTGGCGCGCATGCGCTTGTGCATCTCGACGAGATCGGGGCGCGCGGGGGTGTCGGAATAGCGCGAAGTTTCGACCCAGTGGCGCACGAAGTCGACGCGCTCGGTCGTGACGGGGTGCGTGCGCATGTAGGGGTCCTGCCGGTCGGCGGCGAGCAGTTCCTGGTCGGCGAGGATCTGCAGGAATTCGAGGAAGCCGCGCGAGGATTGCTGCGTGCGCTCGAGGAAATTGACGCCCGCCTGATCGGCCGAAGCCTCGAGCCCGCGGCTGTAGCTGAGGAGCTGGCGCTCGGCGATCTGCTGGCCGGCCATGATCGAAGCCATCGCCGCATCGCCCGATTTGGCCGCGGCGGCCGCCGCCGCCCCCAGCAGCGAAATGATCATCGTCTCCCACGAATTCTGGATCGCCTGCGGCATGCGCGCGAGGTGGCCGCCGGCGATATGGCCGGTTTCGTGCGCGATCACGCCGATGACCTGGCTCGGGTTGTCGGCGCGCAGCAGCAGGCCCGTGTGGATGAACATGTTGAGACCCAGCGCCACGAAGGCGTTGAGCGAGCGGTCGTTGATGAGGTGGACGCTGATGTCCGCCGGATTCAGGCCCGCGGCCCTGAAAACTGGTGCGGCGTAGACGCGGATGATACCCTCCGTCTCCGCGTCGCGCACGAACGAGATGCGCTGCTGGGCGTTCGCCGGCGTAACCCACAGGCCGAAGACGGCAAGAAGTACCGTGGCCGTCCGTGCGGCGCGCCCCGAAAATCCGAGATTGGCGAATGGGCCGAGAATGGCGTATTTCCTGCGGATGGAGCGTTTCGAGTTTTCCGCCGTGAGTCGTCGCAAG
>JAYRKO010000232.1:0-4875 GCA_041905745.1 Tagaea sp.
AGCGGCACCTTCTGCTCCGACGCGCCGCCGTGCGAACGCAGCGGCTCCTTGAGGCCGGACAGATCGTGACGCGACACGCTCGTGCCGATCGTCTTGTGGCGCGTCGAGACGACGACGATCTCGCCCAACCGGTCGGGCGGCAATTCGAAGCGCTTCGCCGCCTCGTCCTTCGACAGCGAGGATTCGACGCCCGGCATCGAGGCGATCTTCGCGCGCACGGCCGCCGCATCCTGCGCGGCCGGCAGATAGACGACCGCGAAGGAGCCCAGCGCGCCGTGGTGGACGACGTAGGGATCGGTGATCGGCAGGATCACGCGCGCCACGTCCTTGCCCAGCAAGTCGTCGAGCGCATCCTGCAGATAGAGCACGTCGGGCTTGCCGGCCTTGTCGTGCTTGGCGTTCATGCCGTGGTCGGCGGTCAGCACGATGGTGGCACCCATCGCGTCGAGACGCGCAAGGTAGGAATCCATCATCGCGTAGAAATCGTCCGCCACCGGCGTGCCGGGCGCGTGCTTGTGCTGGATGTAATCCGTCGTCGACAGGTACATGACGTCGGGACGCATCGTCTCCATGAGCTTGACGCCCGCGGCGAAAACGAATTCCGAAAGGCCCGCGCTGTAGACGTCCGGCACGCCCATGCCGACCAGCGCGTTGACGTTCTCGATGCCGTTTTCGGCGAGCGTGGCCTTGTCCGACTTCTCGGACGAGAAGCACACGGCCTTGCCCTTCTCCATCTTCACGCCGTGGCCCAGCAGCGCGCGCAGCTTGTCCTTTGCGGTGACGATGGCGACCGTCTTGCCGGCGGCCCGCAGCGCCTGGAACAGCGTGGGCGCGCGCAGGAATTTCGGGTCGTTCATCATCACTTCCTTGCCCGTGTCGGGGTCGAGGAAGTAGTTGCCCGAGATGCCGTGGACCGATGGCGGCGCGCCGGTGACGATCGACAGGTTGTTCGGATTGGTGAAGCTCGGCACCACGCAGTCGGCCAGCAGGTTCGTGCCCTGCGCAAGGCAGCGCTTGAAGAAGGGTGCACGCCCCTTCTCGACCGCCGCCTCGATGTAGCCGGGTTCGGACCCGTCGACGCACACGACGACGACCGGGCCCTTGGGCAGCGCGTAGCTGCGGCCGTTGAGATCGATCTTCGCCATCGTCAGGCCGCCTTGCGCGCCGGCGCGCCCGACGCCACGCCCATTTCGGCGAGCGTCGCCTTGATTGCGGCGAGCGCGCCCTTCATGTGGCCTTCGTCGAGCCGCCCGATGCAGCCGATGCGGAAGGAGTCCGCGACCGTCAGCTTGCCCGGGTAGATCACGTAGCCCAGCTCCTTGAGCCGGTCGTAGAACTTCTGGAACACGAACTTCGCGTCGGCCGGCATGTGCACGGTCACGATGATCGGCGCCTGCAGCGCGTCGGGCAGCAGCGTCTGGAAGTCCATCGCGCGAAGCCCGTCGACGAGAACCTTGCAGTTGCGCCGGTAGCGGCCGCCGCGGCCTTCCACGCCGCCTTCGGCCGCGTGCTCGTCCAGCGCCTGCGAGAACGCCATGATCGCGTGGACCGGCGGCGTGAAGCGCCATTGGCCGGTCTTCTCGAAGCCTGCCCACTGGTCGTGCAGGTCGAGCGTCAGCGTCGTCGCGTTGCCCTTGGCGGCGACGATGGCCGCCTTGTCGCAGATCACGAAGCCGAGGCCCGGCACGCCCTCGATGCACTTGTTCGAGGACGCGGCGAGCGCGTCGTACTTCGTCGCGGCCGCCAGACCGATGGCGCCGAAAGCGCTCATCGCGTCGACCAGCAGCTTGCGGCCGCGCTTGGCGACGATTTCGGAAACGGCATCGACCGGGTTGAGAACGCCCGAGGTCGTTTCGCAGTGGACGACGAAGACGTGCGTGATGGCCGCATCGGCAGCCAGGGCCGCATCGACCGCGGCGGGATCGACCGGGCGGTCCTCGGCGAATTCGAGCGAGGCGACGGCGCGCCCCGCGATCTCGGCCATCCGGCGCGCGCGCAGGCCGTAGGCGCCGTTGATGGCGAGCAGCAGTTTGCCGTTCTTCGGCACCATGCTGGTGATCATCGCCTCGACCGCGAAGGTGCCGGAGCCCTGTACGGGCACCGTCACGTGGCTGTCCGCCCGGCCCGCGAGGGCGGCAATGCGCTTCAGCATCGAGGCGTTGGCCGCAAGGAACGTCGCATCGCGCGAACCCCAGTCGTGGATCATCGCGGCCTTCGTCGTCTTCGACGTGGTGAGCGGGCCCGGCGTCAGCAGCAGCGGGTCGCCGGTTTCGGAGCGGCCGATGGGCGCATTGGTCATGGGGCGTCGTTCCTCGGGTGATTCGGGAAGAATGGCGGCAAGCATCGCGCTTGCCCTATCCATAGGTCCAATACATAATGGCTATGTTTCAAATAGACGTAATCTATATGAACCTCATCCAGCTCCGCGCCTTCCGCCAGGTCGCCCGCGCCGGCAGCTTCAGCCGCGCGGCGGAAGCCGCGCGCGTCAGCCAGCCGACGCTTTCCGCGCAGGTCAAGGCATTGGAAAGCGAGTACGGCGTGACGCTGTTCGACCGGCGCGGCCGCCAGATCCGGTTGACGCGGCTGGGCCGCCGCCTTCTCGACGTCGCCGACCGGCTCTTCGCGCTGGCCGAGGAGGCCCGTGCGGTCGTCGCCGGCACCGACGCGCCCAGCCAGGCCTTCCTTTCCGTCGCGGCGGACGGGCCCGCGCACGCGCTGGCCGTGCTGGGTGCGCTCGAAAAGCGCATCCCCGGTCTCGATTTCGCGCTGTCGATCGGCAATTCGGAAGAGGTCGTGCGCAGCCTGCTCGCCTATGAAGCGGATATCGGGATCATGGGCCGGGCGGTGGCCGACCCCCGGCTGTCGGCCATCCGCATCAAGGCCGACCGCCTCGTTGCGTTTGTGCCCGCCGACCGCCCGGCCAAGCGTGCCGCCAGACTTTCCGAGATCGCGGCCGCCCGCCTCGTGCTGCGCGAACGCGGCTCGGCCACGCGCGAACGATTCGAGGCGGCACTGGCGCAGGCAGGTCTTGCCCCCGCCCGTGCGGTCGAGGTCGCCACGCGCGAGGGCGTTCGCGAGGCGGTCGCCGCCGGCTTCGGCATCGGCATCGTGTTCGAAAGCGAGTTGGGCCCCGACCCGCGGTTCCGGGCGCTTCCCATCGCCGATGCCAATCTGGAGGTCGCGGAATACGCCTGCTGCCTCGCCGAACGGCGCGAACAGCCGCTCCTGCGCGCTTTCGTCGAATGCGCGCTCGCGGGCGCCGCTTGACATAGATCAGGGCGCGGCGCGGCGCGCCGGCGCATGCTTGCACCCATGCTGACGCAAGAAACCCTGACCCGCGCCGAAGCGCGCGTGCCGCGCTACACGAGCTATCCGACCGCGCCGCATTTCGGCAAGCAGATCGGGCCGATGCAGGTCGCGGAGTGGTACCGCGCGATCCCGGAATGCGAACCGGTTTCGGTGTACGTGCATGTGCCGTTCTGCGCGAAGCTCTGCTGGTATTGCGGCTGCAACACGACCATCGCGTCGAAATACCAGCCGGTGCACCACTATCTCGAAACGCTGCTGCGCGAGATCGAGCACGCGCGCGCGCTCGTCGGGCGCCGCGCGCCGGTGAGCCACCTGCATTTCGGCGGCGGCACGCCCAACGCACTCTCGCCGGCCGATTTCGCAAAACTTGCCGACGCGCTGCACGCAGCCTTCGAGATCGAGGCGCACACGAGCTTCGACATCGAACTCGACCCGCGCACGCTCGATTCAAAGATGGCTTGGACGCTCGCGGGCGCCGGCGTCACGCGCGTCAATCTCGGAATCCAGGATTTCGACCCGAAGGTCCAGGAAGCGATCAACCGAACGCAGACGGTCGCGGAAGTGCGCGCGCGGCTCGACGAACTGCGACTGGCCGGCATCTCGAATTTCGGCGTCGATCTCCTGTACGGACTGCCGCACCAGACGGAAGGCACCATTGCATCCACGGTCGACGCGGTCGCCGATCTGGGCGCTGCACGCGTGGCGCTGTTCGGCTATGCGCACGTACCGTGGATGAAGCCGCACCAGAAGCTGCTCGAACCGCACGGGCTGCCCGGCCCGGACCAGCGGATGAAGCTGATGGCGCGCGCCCACGCCCGGCTTGCCACGCGCGGCTACGTGCGCATCGGCATCGACCATTTCGCCCGGCCGGACGACGAGCTTGCCGTGGCGCTCAAGGAAGGTCGCCTCCAGCGGAACTTCCAGGGCTATACGACCGATACGGCCCGTACGCTGCTGGGCTTCGGACCGTCGGCGATTTCGGCGTTCCGTCAGGGCTACGCGCAAAACCACACGCGGCTCGACGAATGGCGCGCCGCGGTGGAGGGCCGAAGCCTTCCCGTCGCGCGCGGTCGCGGGCTTGCGCCCGAGGACCGGCTGCGCCGCGCGATCATCGAGCGGCTGATGTGCGAGATGGAGGCCGATATCGGCGCGATCGCGGCCGAACACGGCCTGCCGACGCCGGTGGAACGGCATTTCGGCCACGAATTCGAGCGCGTCGACCGCTTCGTCGCCGAAGGCCTTTGCGTGCGCAATGGCACCCATATCGCGATCCCGCCGCACGCGATGAGCTTCGCGCGCATCGTCGCTTCCGCCTTCGATGCCTATCTCGACGGGGCCGAGGCCCGTCACTCCGTCGCGGTCTAGCTCCCGCCGCATCTCGCCCCGAACGGCTTGACTTGGCCTGCCCCCGCCCCGCACCATCGCGGAAACACGGAGGCAAAAAATGATGAAAGTCCGGGCCGCTAGCGCCATCGCCGCGCTATTCGCCGTTCTCGCCGCAACGGCGCCCGCCGACGCCGCCAAGCGCGACAACACGCTGCGCTTTGCCTACGACCAGGTGCCCGA
>JAYRKO010000233.1:0-4854 GCA_041905745.1 Tagaea sp.
GGGGCGATCTGGGGGCCGGCAAGACGACGTTCGCGCGTGCCTTCGTGGCCGCACGGGCGGGCGAAGCGGTCGAAGTGCCGAGCCCGACCTTCACCCTCGTCCAGACCTACGACCTGCCCGGCGGGCCCGTCTGGCATTTTGATCTCTACCGGCTCGCCGATCCGGAAGACGTCTGGGAACTGGGGTGGGAGGAGGCGCTGGCCGAGGCGATCGTGCTGGTCGAATGGCCGGTCCGGCTCGGGGCACTTCTGCCGGACGATCGGCTCGACATCCGCCTGTCGGCGGGCGAAAGCGCGGATTCGCGCCGCGCCGTTCTCGAAGGTCGCGGCGGCTGGGCTGCGCGTCTGGAGGCTGCCCTTGTTTGAGGCGCGCGCGGCCGCCCGGCTTTTCCTCGACTCGAACGGCTGGCCCGGCATCGAGCCGGCGCCGCTTGCGGGCGACGCGAGCTTCCGCCGCTATTTCCGCCTTGCCGATGGCCGGCGCCGCGCCGTGCTGATGGACGCCCCGCCGCCGCAGGAAGACGTGCGCCCGTTCGTGGCAGTTGCCACGCATCTTGCCGCCCTCGGCCTGTCGGCGCCGAAGGTGCTGGCGAAGGATCCGCACGCCGGTTTCCTGCTGCTCGAGGATCTGGGCGACGAGACCTATACGCGCGCACTCGCCGCCGGGTCGGACGAACGCGCGCTCTATCTTCTCGCGGTCGACGTGCTTGTGGCGCTTCACCGCCATCCCGCGCACACGAAGGTCGACGTGCCGGCCTACGACGACGCCACGCTCGACCGCGAGGCGGGCCTGCTCGTCGACTGGTTCCTGCCGGCGTGGCGCGGCTCGGCCGTGCCGGCGGGCGACGTGCGCGATTATTTTGCCGCGTGGCGACGCGTCTATCCGCTCGCCCGCGTGGGCGCCCCGGGGCTGGTCTTGCGCGACTATCACGTCGACAACCTGCTGCGCCTTCCCGGCCGCAAGGGGGTCTCGGCGTGCGGCCTGCTCGATTTCCAGGACGCGCTTCTGGGCCCGCGCGCCTACGACGTCGCCAGCCTCGTCGCCGACGTGCGCCGCGACGTCGATCCGGCGGTCGCGGCGCAATGCGTGGCGCGCTATCTCGACGCGTTTCCCGAATTGCCGCGCGCGGATTTCGAAACCGCAATTGCCGTGCTCTCCGCCCAGCGCAACGCCAAGATCGCCGGCATCTTCGTGCGGCTGGCGCGACGCGACGGCAAGCCGCAATATCTGAAGCACATCGCGCGGACATGGCGGTTGCTGGAGCGCGAGCTTGCGCATCCGGCCCTCGCCGAAATCCGCGCCTGGTTCGATGCGCATGTTCCGGCCGCCTGGCGCACCGCCCCGGCCCTCGAGGGAGCCCGATGAAGCCGATCGAGACTGCAATGGTCCTGGCCGCCGGGCTCGGCAAGCGCATGCGGCCGCTGACCGACACGTTGCCCAAACCGCTGGTGCCCGTCGCCGGGCGCACGCTGATCGACCGCGTGTTCGACCGACTGATCGAGGCGGGCGTGAAGCGCATCGTCGTCAATCTCCACCACCACCGTTCGACGCTCGAAAAGCATCTGGCCGGGCGGAAGGACGTCGAACTCGTGCTGTCGCCGGAAGCCGAGCTTCTGGAGACGGGCGGCGGCGTGCTCAACGCGCTGGACCTCGTCGGCGATGCGCCGTTCTTCTGCGCCAACGCCGACGTGCTTTGGTTCGACGGCCCCACGCCCGCCCTCCGGCGTCTCGCGCGGATCTGGGATCCCGCGAAGGACGACGTGCTGCTGCTGATGCAATCGGCCGTCGGCGCCTCCGGCTACGAAGGGCGCGGCGACTATTTCCTCGATCCGATGGGCCGCGCGCGCCGGCGCAAGGGCAACGAGGTGGCGCCGTTCGTCTATGCGGGCGTGCAGATCCTGCACCCGCGCCGCTTCGCCGGGCTCGCACCCGGGCGCTTCTCGCTCAACCGCGTCTACGACGCGGCCGAGGCGGACGGACGGCTGCGCGGCATGCCGCACGACGGGCTGTGGTTCCATGTTGGCACGCCCGAGAGCGTCGCCGACACCGAGTTCGAACTGGGGTTCCGGCGCGAGCGCCGGTGAGCGGAGGGCGGCTTTGAGCGGCAACGCCAAGGTCTTCTCGATCCCCGCCGGCGTGCCGTTTCTTGCGGCACTTGCGGCCGGCATCCGCGCCGAACTCGGCGACGATCCGCTCGCACTCGCGCGCGCCACGGTGCTGCTGCCCAACCGCCGCGCGACGCGCGCGCTGGGCGAGGCGTTCCTTGCGGCCGGTGGCGGCAAGGCGCTGCTGCTGCCGCGCATCGCCGCGGTCGGCGACGTCGACGAGGACGAACTGATCCTCACCGGCAGCGAAGCCGAGCTCGACGCGGCATTGCCGCCCGCGATCGATCCGGTCGCGCGCAACATGCTGCTCGCCCGCCTCGTCGCCGCGCGCCGCGATATCGCGCCTTCGCCCGCGGCCGCCTACAAGCTCGCCGGCGCGCTCGCCGAGCTGCTCGACGCCCTGCAGATCGAGGAAGTGGGCTTCGACAGGTTCGCGACGCTGGTACCGGCCGACTACGCCGAGCATTGGGGCCAGACGCTCGCCTTCCTTGAGATCCTGCGCGGTGCATGGCCGAATATCCTCGCGGATCGCGGCGAAATGGACCCGCAGGAGCGCCGCGTGAAGCTCGTGCGGGCGCTTGCCGCGCATTGGGCCGCGAATCCGCCGGGACCGGTGTGGGCCGCGGGCTCGACCGGCTCGGTGCCGGCGACCGCGCACCTGCTGGGCTGCGTCGCGCGCCTGCCGCAGGGGGCCGTCGTGCTGCCGGGCCTCGATGTCGGCGCCGATGCCCCGACATGGGAAGCGATCGGCGTCGATCCGTCGCATCCACAATACGGTCTCCACCATCTTCTGCGTCGCATGGAAGTGCTGCGCGCCGACGTGCGCCCGTGGCCGGGCACGCGCGAAACGCCGCGCGCCGGTCTCGTCGCGACGGCATTGCTGCCGGCGACGCGCACGGGCGAGTGGCGTGCGACACCGCCGTTCCCGGATGCGGCCTTCGCCGGGCTTGCGCGTCTGGAAGCGGCCGATGCCGACGGCGAGGCGGGCGCGGTGGCGCTGCTGCTGCGCGAAACGCTCGAAACGCCCGGCCGCACGGCGGCGCTGGTCACCGCCGATCGCAATCTCGCGCGCCGCGTCGCGGCCAAGCTCGCGCGCTGGGGCATTGCGATCGACGATACCGCCGGCCGGCCGCTCGCGCGCACGGCACCCGCGACGCTGCTGCGCCTTCTGGCCGCTGCCCATCATGCGGCACTTGCCCCGGTTCCGCTGCTTGCCCTCCTCAAGCATCCGCTCGTCGCGATGGGTCGCGCACGCACGGGCCATCTCGCCGACGTGCGCCGGCTCGACCGCAAGGTGCTGCGCGGGCCGCGACCGGCCCCCGGGCTCGGCGGCTTGCGCGAGGCGGCCGCCGGCAAGGCGGTCGACAGCCTGCTTGGCGCGCTCGATGCCTGCCTTTCGCCGCTTGCCGCCGCGAAGCCCGATTTCGCGGCACTGCTCGATGCGCATGTTGCCGCGGCGGAAAAACTCGCGAGCGACGAGACCGGTGCGTGCGCGCTGTGGGCGGGCGAGGCGGGCGACGCGCTGGCGCGCTTCGTTTCGGGCCTGCGCGCGGCGGCCCCGATCTACGGCGAGATCGAGCCCGCGCGCTTCGCCGATTTCCTCGAAGCCGTCCTCGAAGGGGCGTCGTTCCGGCCCGCGCATGGCGGTCATCCGCGCCTGTCGATCCGCGGTACGCTCGAAGCGCGTCTGGTCGGCGCCGACCGGGTGATTCTCGGCGGCCTCAACGAAGGCGCCTGGCCCGGCGAGGCGCAGGAAGATCCGTGGATGTCGCGCCCGATGCGCGCGGCAGTCGGCCTTTCGCCGCCCGAACGGCAGATCGGCCTTTCCGCGCACGATTTCGCGCAAGCGCTGGCGGGCCCCGAGATCGTGCTGACGCGCGCGCGCAAGGTCGACGGCACGCCGACGCTGCCCTCGCGCTGGCTATCGCGGCTGGAGGCGCTGGTGGGCGACGATTCGCGCTGGCGCGCGACGTTGGGCACCGACGCGATCGCGTGGGATCGCGGGCTTGCGGGCGCCAGCGAGAAGGGTGTGCGCGCGGTGCCGCCGCGCCCGACCCCGCCGGTCGAGGCGCGCCCGCGCCGGCTCTCGGTCACGCGCGTCGAACGGCTGCTGCGCGATCCCTATTCGATCTACGCGCGCTATTGCCTGCGGCTTCAGCCACTCGACCCCGTCGATGCGGATACCGACGCGATGATGCGCGGCAACCTGATCCACGACGCACTCGACCGGTTCGTGCGCGCGTTTCCCCGCGCACTGCCCGACGATGCCGAAGCGCAGCTGATCGGGATCGGCCGCACGCTGTTCGCGCCTCTCATGGCACGGCCCGTGGTGGCGGCGTTCTGGTGGCCCGGTTTCGCCGCGATCGCCGCTTGGTTCGCGGCGCAGGAGTATGTGCGGCGTGCTGCCGGCATCTTCCCGCTTGCGACCGAGCGCAAGGGCAGCCTCGACATCGGCGGGTTCGAACTTCACGCGAAGGTCGACCGCATCGACCGGCGGCCCGACGGCCGGCTCGCGATCCTCGACTACAAGACCGGCAGGGCGCCGAGCGCGCGGCAGGTCGCTTCCGGTCTTGCCGGGCAGCTGCCGCTGACCGCCGCCATCGCGCGCGCGGGCGGCTTCCCCGACGTGCCGGCCGCGTCCGTCGCCGAGCTTCTCTACGTGCGCTTCGGCCTGCCGCGCGAGCCGGGCGTGTGGCAGGTTGCGGCCCCGTCGAAGGAAGCGCCGGACGTCGACGCGCTCGCCGACCGG
>JAYRKO010000234.1:0-4840 GCA_041905745.1 Tagaea sp.
AACGGCACGAAGCGTCACGCTAGACATTTTCGGTCTCCGGCATGCGTCGGTTTGCGCGCGCGCTTTCGATCGCGCGCCAGATGGCCTGCGGAGTCGCAGGCATATCGATCGCGTCGACCCCCAACGGCGCCAGCGCGTCGAGTACGGCGTTGACCACGGCCGGCGGCGCACACACCGCACCGGCCTCCGCGCAGCCCTTCAGGCCCAGCGGATTGTTGCGGCACGGATCGGGATTTCGTGCCAGCACCATGTCCGGCATGTCGGCGGCGCGCGGCATCGCATAGTCCATGAACGAGCCGGTCAGGATCTGGCCGTGCGCGTCGTGGACCACCGCTTCGAGCAGCGCCTGGCCGATACCCTGCGCGATGCCGCCGTGCAACTGGCCGTCGACCAGCATCGGATTTATCTCGTTCCCGAAGTCGTCGACCGCGCAGTAGCGGCGCAACGTCGCGGACCCGGTTTCCGGATCGATCTCGATCTCGCAGGCGTGGCAGCCGTTGGGGAAGGTCGGTTCGACGGGCTGGAATGCGCCTTCGGCGGAAAGATCAGCGCCGAGACTGCCGGGCAGGCGCGTATCACCGCCGACCAGCCCCCTGCGATGGAGGGCCGTCGCCAACGCAGCGACGCCGATCGACCGGTCGGTTCCGGCGACGACGAAGCGCGTATTGCGGAACTCGATGTCGGCATGCGCGGCCTCCAGAAGGTCGCCGGCATGGGGATGGAGAATTTCGACCATCCGGTCGATCGCCCGGCGCAGGGCGGAGCCGCCGACGGGAAGCGAGCGCGAGCCGAACGTCCCCACGCCGCGCGAAACGACGTCGGTGTCGCCTTGATGGATGCGGATGCGCGCCGGCTCGAGGCCGAGACGTTCGGCGACCAGTTGGGTATACGCCGTGACGTGGCCTTGTCCGGCCGGCATCGTGCCGATCATCACGTCGGCACCGCCTTCGGCATCCAGAGTGAGGCGCGCACCTTCCTCCGCACCGCCCGCGGCGCGTTCGATGTAGTAGGCGATGCCGAGTCCCAGAAGCGCGCCGCGCCCGCGCGCGGCGGCGCGCCGTGCGGGAAAGCCGGCGATATCGGCGAGTGCGGCAAGCCGGTCGACCGAACCGACGAAGTCGCCGCTGTCGTAGAGCGTGCCGACCGGCGTGCGGTACGGGATCGCTTCCCGGCGCACGAGATTGCGCCGGCGGATCTCGTCGGGCGCGATCTTGAGCGTCCGCGCGGCCTTGTCGATCGCGCGCTCGATGGCATAGATCGCCTCCGGCCGGCCGGCGCCGCGATAGGCGTCGACGGGCAGCGTGTGCGTGAAGAAGGCTTGCGAGGAAATGTCGACGGCCGCAATCGCATAGGCGCCGACAAGCCCCGCAAGTCCGATATTCGCCGGCACGCCGCCGAAATAGGAGAGATACGCACCGAGATTGGCCGCGATGCGCGCGCGCATCGCAAGGATCCGTCCGTCTTCGGCCAGTGCCAGCGCCACGTGCGAGCGCATGTCGCGGCCGGCGGTGTCGGACTGGAACGCCTCGCCGCGCGAGGAAAGCCATCGCACCGTCCGACCGGTGCGCCGTGCCGCCCACGCGACGAGACCCTGCTCGCGATAAACCGGCGCCTTCGCGCCGAAGCCGCCGCCGGTATCGGGGACGATCACGCGCAGCCGCTCTTCCGGCCAACCGAATACGTCCTTCGCCAGAACGCGACGCAGGAGATGCGGAGCCTGCGTGCCCGTGCGCAGTACGATGCGCTCGCCGTCGGGTGCTGCTTCGGCGCCGCGCGGTTCGAGCGGCACGGCCGCGACGCGCTGATTTATCACGTCGATCTCGACCACATGGGCTGCGCGCGCGAACGCGGCATCCGTCGCCGCCCGGTCGCCGAGTGCGATCGCAAATCCCGGCTCGGCACCAAGGGCATCGGGTCCGGTTGCGGCGTCGAGCGGGTCATAGTCGACGACGATCGCCTCGGCGGCCGCAAGTGCCGCGTCTTCGCTGACCGCGGCGACGAAAGCGACGGGCTCGCCGACATGACGCACGCGAGCACGCGCCAGAAGCTCGTAGGCCGGGGCGGCGATTGCCACCGTCGCGCCGGTTAGCGTCGGCGGGCCGAATGCCGGAATTGGACGGATGCCGTCCGCTTCGAGATCGGCGCCCGTCAGCACCAATGCGACGCCCGGCATCGCGCGCGCCGCTGCAACATCGATGGACCGGACCATCGCGTGCGCATGCGGGGATCGCAGCACGACGGCGTGCAGCGCGTCGCCCGCGGGAATATCCGACAGGAAGCGCGCCTCGCCGCGCAGCAGGCGCGAATCCTCAAGGCGTTTCTCCCGACGGCCCGTCGTCGCCGGCTTCGCAGGATCGGGGGATCCGGACGGCATCGTCGTTTCCTCGTTTGGTCGCGCGGCGGAAGCGCCGGCGGCCGTGGGAATTTGCAGGCTTTGTGCCAATGGAAATTACGAACCGCCCCGCGCCCGCCCGCAAGCCAAAAAGGTTCAAGGTGTTCATGAAATGCGCTCGTCCTTCATACGCGGATTAGGCGGTCTCATAGCGCCGGTACGCATTTCGCGTGTAGTCTCGGCGGGCCAGCGCCGGAGGCAATCGAGATGGCCCGCACGCCGACACGCATCACGACCGACATCGACTACGAAGCGCCCGGCCGCCAGGTCGGCCATTTGCGCCTGACGCATTCCGACAATCGGCTGGCTTTCAGCGTCGTTCCGATCCCCGTTGCCGTGATCGTGGGCGGGAAGGGGCCGACCGTGCTGCTCACGGCGGGCAACCACGGCGACGAGTACGAGGGCCAGGCGCTGCTCCACCGGCTGGTGCGCGAACTCGATCCCGCGCGCGTGCGCGGACGACTGATCGTGCTGCCGGCGCTGAACTATCCGGCCGTGCTTGCCGCCGCGCGCGTCTCGCCGCTCGACGACGGCAATCTGAACCGCGCTTTCCCGGGCGATGCCGACGGTTCACCGACGTCCGCGATCGCGCACTATGTCGAGACCGTGCTGCTCGCGAAGGCCGATGCCGCGGTCGACATCCATTCGGGCGGCAGCGCCACGGTCTACGCATCCAGCGTCTATCTCCACTGCGGCGGCGGGCCCGACCTGCTTCGTCGCAAGCTAGATGGTGCACGCGCATTCGGCGCGCCTTTCACCGTGTGCGCGAAGGCGACATCGGACAGCCGCTCGATGTCGGCCGCCTGCGACCGTCTCGGCGTACCGATGATCTCGACCGAGCTTGCCGGCGGCGGGACGATCGATCCGAAGGCATTGGAGATTGGCCGGGCGGGGCTCGGACGGCTGCTCGTCCATTTCGGCGTGCTCGATGGCCCGCCGCCGGCCGATCATCGCCACGAGACGCGACTCGTTTCGCCGCCGGGGCCCGCGTCGTCCGTGATGGCGTCGACCGACGGGGTTTTCGAGCCGCTGCACGACGTCGGCGCGGTCGTGCGCAAGGGCGAACTTGCCGGCTACGTCCATCCGGTGGGCGAGTTGGAACGCGCCTCCGCGCGCGCCGAGTTCGCGCACGACGGCATCGTTCTGGTCAAGCGCGTGCCCGCGCTCGTCCGGCGGGGCGACTATCTCTACCGCCTCGCGTGCGAGATCGACGAAAAGTCGCTGTTCGCCTGATCTATTCGGGCCGGAAATTGTCGGCGAGCGTCGTCTCGTCGCGCCGCGAGACGTAGCGCAGCCCCTTGCGCGCCGCCCAGACATTGATCTGGTAGTGCGTGGGCAGGATCACGAAATCGGCGGCCGCAAGCCGGGTGACTTCGGCGATCTCGTTCTGGCGCTTGGCCATGTCGAGCTCGGTTTCGGCCGCGTCGAGAAGGCGGTCGGCGGCTTCGTTCGCCCAGCCGCCGTAGTTGTTCGCCGCCTTGGAGTGGAACGTCTCGCGCATGACCAGCAGCGGATCGGTCGAACTGTGGCCCCAGCCGACCTGCAGGAACGTGAATTCGCGGTTGCGCGCCTGCGTGAAGTAGTTGGCGACCTGCACCGGCTGCACCGTGACGTCGATCCCGATGCGGGCGAGCATCTGGGCGACGGCCTGTGCGAGGTTCACGTCGTTGATGTAGCGGCCGTTGGTCGTGTGGATCGTCAACCGGAAGCCTGAGCCATAGCCGGCTTCGGCCATCAGCGTGCGGGCGCGCGCGAGGTCGGGTGCCGGCGCGGCAAGGTTCGCGATGTACCCGTTGTGACCTTCGAGCGGCACCTGGTTCGCGACGACCGCGAGCCCCTCCATCAGCCGTTCGGCGAGCGCCTTGCGGTCGACCGCGAGGTTGACGGCCTCGCGCACGCGCCGGTCGCGGAACGGGTTGGCGATCGGTTTGCCGTCCTTGGCCATCGCGAAAGGCGTCGTCTCGCGCGCCACGTCCATCGCCCAGAACATCACGCGGTTCGAAATGCCCTTCGTCAGCACGAAGCGGGGATCGCGGCCGATTTTCTCGACGTCGGCCGTCGGTACTTCGCCGATCGCGTCGACTTCGCCGGTCAGCAGGGCCGCAAGCCGCGTGGCGGGCGTGCGCATCGTGCGGAACGTAACGCGTTCCCAGCGCGGCTTCGGTCCCCAGTAGTTGGCGTTGGCCGTCAGGACGAGGCGGTCGCCGGGTACGAACTCGGCGAAGCGGTAGGGTCCCGTGCCGTTGGCCGCCGCACCGGAAAGGAACTGCGCGGGCGTGGCACCGGATCCGATGCGCCTGTCGACGACGGCGATATGCGCAAGATTCGCGGGCAGCAGCGGATTGGGGGCCTTGGTGCGCACCCGCAGCGTGCGGGCATCGATGACGTCGACCTTGTCGATGCTGCGCAGGTGGCGGCTGTAGGTGGACGGCGCGCCGGGCACGGCCG
>JAYRKO010000235.1:0-4839 GCA_041905745.1 Tagaea sp.
ACTGGGCCTACTACCCGACGACCGTGCATGCGGCCCTCGTCGAGACGCTGCACATCGCCACGCTCGGCACGATCCTGGCGCTGGTCCTCGCCTTCCCCGTCGGCCTGATGGCGGCGACCAATCTCGTTCGCTGGCCGGCGGTGCGGCTCTTCGCGAAATTCATCCTCGTCTCCTCGCGTTCGGTCAATTCGCTCGTCTGGGCGCTGCTGTTCGTCGCGATCTTCGGGCCCGGCGCGCTCGCCGGAACGCTCGCCATCGCGTTCCGCTCGATCGGCTTCGTGGGCAAGCTGCTGGCCGAGGCGCTGGAGGAATCCCACAAGGGCCCGATCGAGGCGCTGACCGCCGCCGGCGCCCCGCCCGTCTCGGTCTTCATGAAGGGCTACTGGCCGCAGGTGCAGCCTTCGTTCTGGTCGATCGCGCTGTTCCGCCTCGACATCAACATCCGCGAGTCCGCCGTGCTGGGCCTCGTGGGCGCGGGCGGCATCGGCACCGCGCTCGACGACGCGCTGAGCCTGCTCTACTGGGACCAGGTCGCGATGACGCTGCTGACGATCTTCGCCGTCGTCATCGCCGCCGAGATCGCGGTCACGTACATCCGCAGCCGGATCCTCTAGGCTTCAACCCCACGGCCCCGAACGGTTGCGGCCCGCGAAGAGCGGCACGCCGCGCCGCTTGAAAACCGGCAGCAGCACGAGGCCCGCCGCGAAGCCGCCGACATGCGCCCACCATGCCACGCCGCCCGCACCGGGCTGCGCCAGAAGGCCGTTGGCGACCTGCACGACGATCCAGAAGCCGAGGACGAACCAGGCGGGCAGCCACGCGAAGCGGAAGAACGCGAAGCTGTAGACCGCGGCGCGCGGATGCAGCAGCAGATAGGCCGCGAGCACGCCCGAGACCGCGCCCGACGCGCCGATCATCGGCATCTCGGAGGAAAAATCGACCGCCGCCTGCGCGAAGGCGGCCGCAAGGCCGCAGGCGAGGTAGAAGACCGCGAAGCGCACGCGGCCCATCGAATCCTCGACATTGTTCCCGAACGTCCACAGGTAGAGCATGTTGCCCGCCACGTGCATCAGGCTGCCGTGCAGGAACATCGCCGTGACGGGCGTGAGCCACGCGTCGGGCGCGTCGATCCAGTCCGGCATTTCGGCTTCGCCCGTCAGCACCGCCGGGATCATGCCGTAGCCGAGGACGAAGACGCTCGCCGCCTCGTCGGACAACGCGAGTTCGTAGGCGAAGACCGCGAGGTTCGCCGCGACGAGGATCGCCGTCAGGATCGCGAAACGCGTCGTCGGGTTGTCGTCGCGCAGCGGAACGAGGATCACGGCGCGGCGGCCCCGCTCACGCGGCGAGGAAATCGCGGATCGTGGCGATCTGGTCGGGCGCCATCAGGGCCGGCGCATGGCCGCAGCCGGCGATCTCGACCGCTTCGCAGTTGGGCTTCTTGGCCATGCGAAGCAGCGTCTCGCGCAGCAGGAGATCGCTGTCGGCGCCGCGGATGGCGAGCACGGGAATGCGCAGTTGGTCCCAGAACGGCCACAGCGACAGGTCGTCGGCCGGCTTGTCCTGGAAGGGCTTGCCGATGGCCGGGTCGTAGCGCAGGCGCAGGTTGCCGTCGCCGGACTCCTCCGCACTGTGGAAGGCCAGATGCATCCATTCGGGATCGGTGAGCCGGCCGAAGGGCGCGTGGACCTTGCGCAGATAGGCCTCGACCTGGCCGAAATCCTCGAAGCGCGGATCGCGGCCCACATAATCGCCCAGCCGCTTCAGCGCCGCGGCGGGGATGAACGGGCCCACGTCGTTGAGCACGAGCTTGCGGATGTAGTGGCCGCGCTGGGCGGCCGTCAGCATGCCGATGAGCCCGCCCATCGACGTGCCCACCCAGTCGACCTTCTTCACGTCGAGGCGCGCGTAGAGGGCGGCCAGCGTCTGCATGTAGATCGGGTAGGCGTAGTCGTCGGGCTTCGGCAGCCAGTCGGAGGCGCCGCGCCCGGGCATGTCCGGACATACGACGCGCATGTCGTCCTCGGCGAGCGCCCGGGCGAGCGCGTCGAAATCGCGCCCGTTGCGGGTGAGGCCGTGCACGCATACGACCGTGCGCGCGGCGTCGGGCGAGCCCCATTCCGTCCACGTAAGGCGGAAAAAGCCGGCCGGCCCGAGCACGGGCATCGAATGGGTGCGCGGAGTCATCCCGACGTTTCTACCGCGCCGGACCGCCTATGGACAACCGCGCTCCCGGACCCGTAAAACGGCGCGCGAGAAACCTCCCCCCGACGGACCGATTCCGATGCCGGCGCTCACCTCCCGCGGCCAAGGCTACCTCTGCGCGATCGCCGCACCGCTGTGCTGGTCGGTGGGCGGCGTGGTCATGCGCACGGTCGAGACCGGCCCGTGGGAAATCGTGTTCTGGCGCGCGCTCGCCCACTCGATCTGCATGCCGCTGCTGCTGGTCTTCGTGCTGCGCGTGCCGGTGATGCGCGATCTGCGCAACGCCGGCGGTTTCTACATGCTCTCCGCGTTGATGGTGTCGACGACGCTCATCCTCCACGTCATCGCGATGACGTCGACGACCGTCGCCAACGCCCTCCTCCTCCAGTCGGTCTCGCCGCTGATCGTGGCGCTGCTCGCGCGCTTCGTGCTGGGCGAGGCGGTGTCGGCGGCGAGTTGGTTCGCCATTGCGCTCGCCTTCGCGGGGCTCGGCCTCGTGGTGGGCGCTTCGCTGGGCGAAGGGGCGCTTGCGGGCAAGCTTGCGGCCCTCGCCGTGGCGGTGGCGAGTGCGATCAACGTCACGATCATCCGCAAGACGCGCGCGAGCCTCGACCTGCGCTCGGCGCAGATCCCCGCGGCCCTGTTCGCCACCCTCGTCGCCTTCCTGCTCTGCGATCCGTTCCAGACCTCCGCGCGCGACGCGTGGCTGCTCATGGGGCTGGGCTTCGTGCAGATGACGCTCGGCATCAATCTCTTCTATTCGGCGCTGCGCCGTCTCTCGCCGGTCGAGGTGACGCTCATCACGCTGCTCGAACCCATCCTCGGGCCGATCTGGACGTGGCTTGCGGTGGGCGAAGTGCCCGCGACCGGCACGATGGTGGGCGGCGGCGTGCTGCTGGCGGCACTGGTTCTCAACACGCTCGTCGCCGCGCGCGCGAAGGCGGCCGCATGACCCCGGGCAAGGCGCGCAGCGTCGCCATCATGGTGGGCGCCTCGGTCGCCTGGAGCACGAGCGGCCTGTTCGTGCGCCAGGTCGAGGCGGCCGACGCGATCGAGATGGTCTTCTGGCGCTCGATCGGCATGGTCGTCTTCCTCGGCGCCTACGTGCTGTGGCGCTACCGGCGCGACACCTTCGCCAAGGTCATGGGGCTGGGACCGACCGGCTTCGGCGCCGCAGCACTGCTCGCCTCGACGTTCTTCTTCTTCCTCTACGCCGTCAGCAAGACGACGGTGGCGACGGCCCTGTTCCTCATGAGCACGTCGCCCTTCTGGGCGGCCGTCGTGGCGCGCGTGTTCCTGGGCGAACCGCTCGCCGCGCGCACGATCGCGGCCATCGCCGCGTGCGTCGTGGGCGTGGCGATCATGGTGGGCGGCGCGCTCGAATTCGGCTCGATCCTGGGGCCGCTGTCGGCCTTGTGCGTGTCGATCGCGTTCGCCTTCCAGATCACGCTCCTGCGCCGCGCGGGTGCCGGAACCGACATGGTGCCGAGCGTGCTCGTCTCGGGCGTGCTCTCCGCCCTCGTCGCCCCGCTGCTGGGCGACGTGTGGCACACCGGCCTGCGCGACATCCTCGTGCTGCTGGCCATGGGCGTGATCCAGCTCGCGATGGGCTGCCTGCTGATGACGGTTGCCACCCGCAACCTTTCGGCGGCCGACGTGGGCCTGATCGCGCTGCTGGAAACCACGCTCGGACCCTTGTGGGTGTGGATCTTCCACGCCGAGCGGCCGGCCGACAGCACGCTTCTGGGCGGGGCCATCGTGCTGGGGGCGCTGGTCGCCAACGAGGTCGTTGGCCTGCGCCGCCGCGTCGGCTAAGAAAGTCCCCGGTTTTCCACCGGAGACGACCCAGCCGATGACGACGACACCTTCCGACAAGCCGCGCGGGCCCCTTTCGGGCATCGTCGTGCTCGACCTTTCGCGCATCCTCGCGGGCCCCTTCTGCACGCTGCTGCTGGCCGAACTGGGGGCGCGCATCATCAAGGTCGAGGATCCGCGCACCGGCGACGACGCGCGCGCCTACGGCCCCTTCATCGACGGGGAGTCCGTCTACTTCGCCGCCGTCAACCGCGGCAAGGAGAGCGTCGCCCTCGACCTCAAGAAGCCGGAGGACCGCGCGGTCTTCGAGCAGCTGCTCGCGAAGGCCGACGTGCTGGTCGAGAATTTCCGTCCCGGCACGATGGACAAGCTCGGCTACGGCTGGGAAGCGCTGCACGCGAAATATCCGCGCCTCATCTACTGCGCGGCGTCGGGCTTCGGTCACACGGGACCCTACAAGACCGCACCCGCCTACGACATGGTCGTGCAGGGCCTGGGCGGCATCATGAGCGTGACGGGCCATCCCGGCGCGCCGGTCGCGCGCATCGGCGTTTCCATCGGCGATCTGGGTGCGGGTCTCTACGCGACGATCGGCGTGCAGTCGGCGCTTTTCCACCGCGAGCGCACCGGCGAAGCGACGTTCGTCGACATCGGCATGCTCGACTGCCAGGTCTCGCTGATGGAGAACCCGGCCGCGCGCTATCTCAACACCGGCAGCGTGCCCGGCCCCATGGGCGGGCGCCACGCGTCGATCACGCCCTTCGGCATCTTCCCGACGGCCGACCAGCAGATCATCATCGCCGCCGGCAACGACGGGCT
>JAYRKO010000236.1:0-4821 GCA_041905745.1 Tagaea sp.
ACCGTCTCGGCCAACGGCGAGAAGGAAATCGGCGCGATGATCGCCAAGGCGATGCAGCGCGTGGGCAACGAAGGCGTCATCACGGTGGAAGAGGCCAAGAGTCTCGAGACCGAACTCGACGTCGTCGAGGGCATGCAGTTCGACCGCGGTTATCTCTCGCCGTACTTCATCACGAACGCCGAGAAGATGATCTGCGAGCTCGACAGCCCGTACATCCTCATCCACGAGAAGAAGCTCGCGTCGCTCCAGCCGCTGCTCCCCGTCCTCGAGGCGGTCGTGCAGACGGGCAAGCCGCTGCTGATCATCGCCGAGGAAGTCGAAGGCGAGGCGCTCGCCACGCTCGTCGTCAACAAGCTGCGCGGCGGCCTGAAGGTTTCGGCCGTCAAGGCGCCGGGCTTCGGCGATCGCCGCAAGGCGATGCTCGAGGACATCGCGATCCTCACGGCCGGCCAGGTCATCTCGGAAGACCTCGGCATCAAGCTGGAGAGCGTGACGCTCGACATGCTGGGCCGCGCCAAGCGCGTGACGATCGACAAGGACAACACGACGATCGTCGACGGCTCGGGCAAGAAGAAGGACATCGAGGCGCGTTGCGGCCAGATCAAGGCGCAGGTCGAGGAAACCACCTCGGACTACGACCGCGAGAAGCTGCAGGAACGTCTGGCGAAGCTCGCCGGCGGCGTCGCGATCATCCGCGTCGGCGGTGCGACCGAGGTCGAGGTCAAGGAGCGCAAGGATCGCGTCGACGACGCGATGCACGCCACCAAGGCCGCGGTCGAGGAGGGCATCGTGCTCGGCGGCGGTGCGGCCCTGCTGTACGGCACGCGCGTGCTGGACGGCGTCAAGGTCGCCAACCACGACCAGCAGGTCGGTCTCGACATCGTCAAGAAGGCGCTGCAGGCTCCGGCCCGCCAGATCGCCGAGAACGCCGGTGCCGACGGCTCGCTCGTCGTGGGCAAGCTGCTCGAAGGCAAGAACGAGAAGATCGGCTTCAACGCCCAGTCGGGCGAATATGTCGACCTGATCAAGGAAGGCGTCATCGACCCGACCAAGGTCGTGCGTCTTGCCCTGCAGGATGCGGCTTCGGTCGCGGCCCTGCTGATCACGACGGAAGCGATGATCGCCGAGCGTCCGAAGAAGGACGAAGCCCCGATGGGCGGCGCGGGTGGCATGCCCGGCGGCGGCATGGGCGGCATGGACTTCTAAGTCCGGCCGACATTCCGGGACCAAGGCTCGGGGCGGAGAGGAAACCCTCCGCCCCGAAGTCGTTTGAATTCACGCGATTGTCGTTGACGCTCGGCAGGGCGGGGGCGTAAGGGCGCGCCATGCTCGCCCGCACACGCATCTTCGGCCGCACCCTGCGGCATTTCCCGCCGCCGCTGTCGGCCGCCGACGTCGTGGCGCTTGGAATCGTGCTGGGCACGCTGGCGCTGGCGGGGCTCCAACTCGCCTCGATGGTCGCGAAGGTGGGGCCGGCCGGTCTGCCGCCGGTCGATCTCGATCCCGCGCTGCTGCCGTACTACGCGCTGCGCACGCTCGCCCGGATGGGTGCCGCCCTGACGCTCTCGCTGCTTTTCACCTTCGCCTACGCGCCGCTCGCCGCGCGCAACCCGGAGGCCGAGCGCGTGCTCGTCCCGCTGCTCGACGTGCTGCAGTCGGTGCCGATCCTCGGCTACGTGTCGCTGCTGGTTGCCGGGCTCGCGGCCCTGCTGCCGGGTTGGACGCTGGGCTACGAGGTGGCGGCGGTATTCGCGCTGTTCACCAGCCAGGCCTGGAACATGACGTTCAGCTTCTACCAGTCGCTGAAGACGGTGCCGGCCGACCTGTCGGAGGCGGCGACCGCCTTCGGCTTCTCCGCGCGCGAGCGCTTCTGGCGGCTGGAGGTTCCCTTCGCCACGCCCGGCCTCGTGTGGAACGCGATGATGGCGGTCTCCGGCGGCTGGTTCTTCGTCGTGGCGGCCGAGGCGATTTCGGTCGGCGGCGAAACGGTGAGCCTGCCGGGCATCGGCAGCTACATCGCCGCGGCGATCGCGAAGGGCGATCTTGCCTCGGTCGGCTACGCGGTCGCGACGATGGCCGTGCTCGTGCTGGGCGTCGATTTCCTTCTGTTCCGTCCGCTCGTCGCATGGGCGGACCGTTTCCGGCTGGAGATCGAGCC
Source organism: Tagaea sp. (assembly GCA_041905745.1). Classification (GTDB taxonomy): domain Bacteria; phylum Pseudomonadota; class Alphaproteobacteria; order CACIAM-22H2; family CACIAM-22H2; genus Tagaea. Next base: position 2,159 of record JAYRKO010000236.1, read on the forward strand.
CGGCGACACGGCGCCGCGCTCGCTCGTGCTGCAAGTGTTTCGCCGCGCGCGCGTGGGGCGCACGCTGCTGCGCGGGCTCGTGCGCCGACTCGCACGCGCCCGTCGGGACGAAGCGCCGGTCGCACCGGCAGCGGCGGCACCCACCAATGTCGCGCTGTGGCGCGCGCTCGCGTGGCTCGGGGGCGCTGGCGGAACGGCCGTATGTGTCGCCTACATGTCGCGCGAAATCGCACCGGCCGACGTCGTCGAAGGCCTGCGCGCGACGGCCTATACCGCACTGCGCGTGGGCGCGATGATCGGGCTGGCGGCGGTGGTGTGGACGCCCGTGGGCGTGTGGATCGGCCTGCGCCCGCGCTGGACGCGCGCGATCCAGCCCGTCGCGCAGTTCTTCGCGGCGTTCCCGGCGAACCTGCTCTATCCGGTTTTCGTGCTGGCGCTGGCGCGCTGGAAGCTCGATCCCGACGTGTTCCTGTCGCCGCTCGTCGTGCTCGGCACGCAATGGTACATCCTGTTCAACGTGATCGCGGGTGCGGCCGCCATTCCGAGTGAAATGCGTGTGGCCGCGCGCAGCCTCGGCCTCGAAGGCGCCCTGTGGTGGCGCAAGGTGGCGCTGCCGGCGGTCTATCCCTATCTGGTCACCGGCCTCGTCACGGCGGCCGGCGGGGCGTGGAACGCCACCGTCGTTTCCGAGGTCGTCTCGTGGGGCGGCACGAAGCTGGTCGCCGAGGGGCTGGGCAGCTACATCGCCGCGGCGACCGATGCGGGCGATTTCCCGCGCCTCGTGCTGGGCGTGGCGCTGATGTCGCTCGTCGTCGTCCTTCTCAACCGGGTCCTGTGGGATCCGCTCTACCGTCTGGCGGTCCGCCGCTATCGTCTGGGGTAAGCGCCATGGCCGAACTCCTCGCCGTCGAAAACGCCCGCAAGACCTATTCGCGCGAACCCGGCGCCGACCCGGTGCTGGACGGCGTGAACTTCGCACTCGGCACGCGCGAGATCGTGGGGTTGCTGGGTCGGTCGGGCTGCGGCAAGTCCACGCTGCTGCGGCTCATCGCCGGGCTCGACGCGCCCTCGGGCGGCGAGATCCGCTTCGACGGGCACCGCGTCGAAGGCCCGCAGCGCGAGATCGCGATGGTCTTCCAGAGCTTCGCGCTGTTCCCGTGGCTGACCGTGCTGCAGAACGTCGAGATCGGGCTGGAGGCGCGCGGTGTGGCCGAGCCCGAGCGGCGTTCGCGCGCCCTTGCGGCCATCGACATGGTGGGCCTCGACGGTTACGAGCGCGCCTTCCCGAAGGAGCTTTCCGGCGGCATGCGCCAGCGCGTGGGGATCGCGCGCGCACTCGTCGTGCGCCCGCGCCTGCTGCTGATGGACGAAGCATTCTCGGCGCTCGACGTGCTGACGGCCGAGACGCTGCGCACCGACTTCCTCGAACTCTGGCTCGAAGGCAAGGCGACGACCGAGGCGGTACTGCTCGTCACCCACAACATCGAGGAAGCCGTCGCGTTCTGCGACCGCATCGTCGTGATGTCGTCCAATCCCGGCCGCGTGGCGGCGGAGATCGCCAATCCGCTGAAGCACCCGCGCGACCGCCAGTCGCCGGCCTTCCGCGAATTGGTCGACCGCATCTACGCGATCCTGACGCGCCGCGCCGACATGGCCGGCGCGGTGCGCCAGCCCGCGACGTTGGGCGAGAAGGTGCCGCGGGTTTCCGCCAACCAGATCGCCGGTCTCATCGAGGCGCTGGCCGAACCGCAGCGCGGCGGCCGGGCCGACCTGCCCGAGCTGGCCGACGCGCTGGGGCTGGGGGTCGACGAATTGCTGCCGGTGCTGGAAGCGAGCGAACTGCTCGGCTTCGCGCAGATGCGCGACGGCGACGTGGCGCTGACCGACGGGGGCCGCGTCTATTTCGACGCCGACCTGCTGCGCCGCAAGGAGATCTTCGCCGCCCATCTCATCCGCAACGTGCCGCTCGCCGCGCATATCCGCCGGGTGCTGGAGGAACGCCACACCCACATGGCGCCGCGCGCGCGCTTCCTCGCCGAGCTCGAGGATTTCCTCGAAGCCGAGGACGGCGAACAGGTCCTCGACGCGGTCATCGCGTGGGGCCGGTTTGCGGAGCTGTTCGAATACGACCTCGACCGCGCGGAATTCGCGCTGGAAGGGGCGAGCCTCGGCTAGGCGATGACGCCGCGGTCGCGGCGCTGGATTTCCTCGAGCGGCGCCACCGGGAACCGCTCCATCGCCTGAAAATAGATCCGGCCCGCGAGCCCGACGAGCGTGCAGCCGTCGAGGAACACGACCTCGATTTCGTCGCGCATTTCGGGCGGGATTTCGCGATGGGTGCGCAGCATCAGTTCCAGCTTCGGCTTGCGCATCAGCCCGTCGATCTGCACTTCGCCAAGTTCGCTGAAATCGAGTTCGACGACGAAGCGCTTGCTCTCGCGGTCGCGCTTGCCCTTTTCGCCCTCGCGGCGCGAGAAGATGCGCATCTGCCGGATTTCCTGCCCGTCCCAAATCGGCACGAAGGCCGCCCGCCAGTCGCTCGGCGAATTGGACAGGCGCTGCATCTCGCCCAGATCGGAATCGAGCCGCTGGAGCAGTTCGCCGCGCCCCGCGCGTTCGAGCGTGTTGGCGACCGCCTCGCCCAGCAGGGCGCGCGCATCCGT
>JAYRKO010000237.1:0-4771 GCA_041905745.1 Tagaea sp.
ATCCTCGCCCAGCAGTCGCGCAACCTGTGCTGCGTGGGCGACGACGACCAGTCGATCTACGGCTGGCGTGGTGCCGAAGTGGGCAACATCCTGCGCTTCGAGAAGGATTTTCCCGGCGCCAAGATCGTGCGCCTCGAACAGAACTACCGGTCGAGCGGCCACATCCTTGCGGCCGCCTCCGGCCTCATCGCGCACAACCGCACCCGGCTCGGTAAGACGCTGTGGACGGCCGCCGAAGGCGGCGAGAAGGTCGTCGTGCGCCCGGTGTGGGACGGCGAGCAGGAAGCCGTCTTCGTCGCCGACGAGATCGAGGCGCTGCAGCGCGAGGGCTGCAAGCTCGGCGACATCGCCATTCTCGTGCGCGCCGGTTTCCAGACGCGCGAATTCGAAGAACGCTTCATCGCGTTGGGCATTCCCTATCGCGTGATCGGCGGTCCGCGCTTCTACGAGCGCGAGGAAATCCGCGACGCGATCGCCTATTTCCGCGTGATCGTGCAGCCCGACGACGACCTCGCCTTCGAGCGCATCGTCAACAAGCCGCGCCGCGGCATCGGCGAGGCGAGCGTGCAGACGCTGCGGCGCCTCGCGCGCGCCAAGGGCATTTCGCTGCTCGCGGCGGCCGAGACGATCGTGACGACCGACGAACTCAAGACCGCCGCGCGCAACGCGGTGCGCCGCGTGGTCGACGATTTCGCGCGCTGGCGCGCGCAGGTCGAGCGCGCGCATCACGCCGAACTTGCCGCAAGCGTGCTCGACGAGAGCGGCTATACGCGCATGTGGCAGGAGGACAAGTCGCCCGAGGCGCCCGGCAAGCTCGAGAACCTCAAGGAACTCGTTGCCGCACTCGAGGAATACGACGACCTGCCGGCGTTCCTCGAGCATGTCAGCCTCGTCATGGAAAACGCCGAGGCGGCCCCCGCCGACATGGCGAGCCTGATGACGCTGCACGCGGCCAAGGGCCTCGAATTCAATTCCGTGTTCCTGCCGGGCTGGGAGGAAGGCCTGTTCCCGCATCCCCGCGCGCTCGACGAGAAGGGCGAGGAGGGGCTGGAGGAGGAGCGGCGCCTCGCGCATGTGGGCCTGACGCGCGCGCGCAAGCGCGCCTATGTCAGCTTCGCGGCCAACCGGCGCATCCACGGCATGTGGCAATCGTCCGTGCCTTCGCGCTTCGTGGCCGAACTGCCGCCCGACACGCTCGACGTGAAAAGCGAGCCCGGCCTGTGGGGCGACGGGCCGCAATTCGCGCACGGGTCTGGCGCCGGCGGCCGCGATTTCGGCGGGGGCGGGGGCGTGCGCCGCGCGCCGCTGATCGAAGGGCGTGCGACCGAAGTGGGGCGCGCGGGCTCCGACCTTGCGCCCGGCATGCGCGTGTTCCACCAGAAATTCGGCTATGGCCGCGTCGTGGCGGCCGAGAGCGGCAAGCTGGAGGTCGAGTTCGAGCACAGCGGCCTCAAGCACGTCATGGAAAGCTTCGTGGAGAAGGCATGAGCAAGATCTGGCGGCTGGTCCTGCAGGCCGACGCGCTCTCGCAGCAGGCGTACGTGCAGGCGCTGGAAGAAGAGGCCGGCGCGCTGACGGCGTTCGAGACGACGCCCAACGGCCCTTGGCTGGTCGAGGCGTTCTTCGATGCGAAGCCCGATCTGGGTCGGCTCGCGCCCGCGATCTTCGCGGCGGCGAAGTCGCTGGGGCGCGCCGTGCCGTCGATCGACGTCGAGGAAATTCCCGAGCGCGACTGGCTTGCCGAAAACCGCGCGTCCTTCCCGCCGCTGGCGATCCAGCGTTTCTTCGTGTTCGGCAGCCATGTCGAACGCGCCGCACCGGCCGGCAGCTGGCCCATCGCGCTCGACGCGTCCATCGCGTTCGGCTCGGGCGAACATGCGACGACCAAGGGCTGCCTGACGGCCATCGACCGGCTTGCACGGCGCAAGCGGTTCCGGCACGTGCTCGATCTCGGCTGCGGATCGGCGATCCTGTCGATCGGGGCGGCGCGCGCCAAGCCGTGCCGCGTGCTGGCGAGCGACATCGACGCAGATTCCGTGCGCCTCGCGCGCGAGAACGTCGTCGCCAACGGGCTCGCGCGCCGCGTGCGCGCGGTCCATTCGGCCGGCTTCGCGAAGCTGGGCGCCACGCGCGGGCGTTACGATCTGGTGCTCGCGAACATCCTCGCGCGGCCGCTCACGCAGCTCGCCACGCCGCTGTCGCGCGCACTCGTGCCCGGCGGCACGCTGGTGCTGTCGGGCCTGCTCGCCGAGCAGGAAGCGTGGGTCAAGGCCGCCTATCTCGCGCGCCGGCTTTCCTTCCGCGGGCGGCTCGCCATCGCGGGCTGGCACACGCTGGTGTTCCGCAAGCCCGCCTAGGACGCCGCGTCGTACTGGTCGGGCGCCAGCAGGCGGTAGCCGACGCCCAGTTCGGTGATGATGTAGCGCGGGCGCGTCGCGTCGACCTCGATCTTGTTGCGCAGCTTGCGCATGAAGATGCGCAAGTAATGCGCGTCCTCGGCGTGGCCGGGCCCCCAGACCTCGTTCAGCATCTGCTGGTGCGTGGCGACCTTGCCGGCGTGGCGGGCGAGGAACTGGAGCAGCTGGTATTCCTTGGGCGAGAGCTTCACCTCGTTCTCGCCGATGAACACCTGCCGGCGCGCCATGTCGATGGCGAGATCGCCGACCGCGAACTTCGGCTGGGCCGCGATTTCCGGAATGCGCCGGATGAGCGCGTTGACGCGCGCGACGAACTCGGCCGCGCCGAACGGCTTGGTCATGTAGTCGTCCGCACCCAGTTCCAGCGCCTTCACCTTGTCGGCCTCGCGGTCGCGCACCGACAGGATGAAGACCGGCAGCCACGACCATTCGCGCAGGCGCTTGAGCACGTCGAGCCCGTCCATGTCGCCCAGCTGCAGGTCGAGCACGACGAGATCGGCGCCCGAAGTGGGCGCCACGCGCAGCGCCTCGGCGCCGGACTCCGCCTCGATCACGTCGAAGCCCTGCACGGCGAGGCCGGTGCGCAGGAAGCGGCGGATCTGCGGCTCGTCGTCGACGACGAGGATCGTGCGATTGCGGCTCACGCGGCCTCGCCTTCCTCGGCGAGAACGCGCGCCTTCGCGGCCGGCAGGCGCATGCGCACGGTCGTGCCGCGGTCGAGACCCTCGCTCGTCGCCTCGATCGTGCCGCCGCACGCCTCGACAAAGGCGCGGCTGATGGCGAGGCCGAGCCCGCTGCCGCCCGGATCGCCGTGGCCGTCCACCGCCCGGTAGAACTGGTCGAAGATGTGCCGGCCCTGTTCGGCCGTGAGGCCGCGGCCCTCGTCGCGCACGAAAAGCTCCACGCGCTCTTCCGTGCCGGGCAGGTTGGCGGCGCCGATCTCGATCGTGGTGCCGGCGGGCGCGTACTTGGCGGCGTTCTCGACGACGTTGGAAAGCGCCTGCTCGATCAGGATGCCGTCGGCCAGCGGCATGGCGAGGTCGGCGGGCAGGCGCACGGCCACGCGATGGCGTTCGAGCGTGCGGCGGTTCTGGCGCAGCGCCACGTCGACGATGTCGACGAGGTCGACGGGTTCGAGTGCGGGTTCGAGCTTGCCCGCGCGGATGCGCGTCAGGTCGAACATGCGCGCGATGAGGCGGTCGAGGCGCGTGGCCTCCTCGCGGATCGTGATCTTGAGGTCGGCGCGTTCCTTGGCCGAACACAGGTCGCCATAGCGTTCCAGCGTCGTGGCCGAACCGAGGATCGCGGCGAGCGGCGTGCGCAGGTCGTGCGATATCGAACTGAGGATCGCCTCGCGCAGGGTTGCGGCACGCTGGTCGACGCGGATTGCGTCGATGCGCGCGGCGAGATCGGCGCGCACGAGGACGTTCGCCATCAGCGCCAGGAAGGCGTCGATGAACACGCGCTCGACGCCGGGCAGGAATTCGTCCGAACGGATCGCGACGAGGCCCGTCGGTTCCGCGCCGTGGCCGATCGCGCGCAGCCACCAGCCGTCCGTCTCGCGCGGCGACAGCGTGCGGCCCAGCGCGCGGCAGTCCTCCCAGATCGCGGCGGCCGCGCGGTGCTGGGCCGCACCCGGCGCGACTTCGCCCGACATTGCAACAGGCATGAGACCCGCCGGCGTCTGTCGGTAGAGCGCCACGGGCGCGTGGGCGAGGCGCGCAAGGTCGCGCACGATCAGCATCGGCAGTTCCGTGAAGTCGACGACCATCGCCACGCGTCGGCTGAAATCGTAGAGATCGCGCATGCGCGCCTCGCGCTGGCGCGCGCTTTCGGTCGAGTGGCGCGCCCAGTCGGCCGCACCGCCCACGACGGTCGCGACGAGCGCGAACACGACGATGTCGAGCGTATGCTCCGGGTTATCGACGTAGAAATTATAGGCCGGCGGCGTGTTGAACAGGCTGATCGCGGCGATGGCAAGCGTCACGGCAACGAGCGCGTGCAGCGGTCCCCAAAGCAGCGCCGACAGCAGCACGCAAGGGACGAACAGCAGCGTGACGGTGGCGATCGACGCGTTCTGGAGCAGCGCGTGCGCGAGGACCGTCGTCAGCGTCACCATCGCGGCTGTCAGGGCGATCGGCTTGAGATTCTCCATATTCCCATTTCGCCGCTGTAGTTACGGGAAGTTTATGCGGATTGCGGTTTAGGTGCCGTTGCAAATTTATGCGCAGTCGATGTTTCCTGAATTCGAACGGCTGCCCGAGAAAGCACGCCGGCACAAGAACTATACGCCAAATCAACAAACAACAAGGGGAGTTCAACCGAATGAGCGCCAATTCAGCCTCAATGGGCGG
>JAYRKO010000238.1:0-4766 GCA_041905745.1 Tagaea sp.
GATGACGCTCGTCAGCGATTTCGGCCAGCGCCACAAGGTATCGGTCGCCAACGTGATCCCGCCGCAGTTCGCCGCGAAGATCGCACGCGACGCGGGCCTTGCGGACGCATCCGGCTGGTGCCCCATCGATCCGTTCACGTTCGAATCGACGCGCGCGAAGGACATCCACGTGATCGGCGACGCGTCGATCGCGGGTGCGATGCCCAAATCCGGCTTCGCCGCGTCGAGCCAGGCGAAGTTCGTCGCGCGCGCCATCGCCGCCTCGCTCGCCGGCCGCCCCGCCGAAGCGGCGGTCTACGCCAACACCTGCTATTCGCTGGTGGGGCCGGATTACGGCATCTCGGTCGCCGACATCTACCGCGCCACGCCGCAGGGCATCGTCGCCGTGCAGGGTGCGGGCGGCGTCAGCCCGCGCACGCCGGCCGACGCCGCGGCCTTCCGCCATCTGGAAGCCGTGTACACCCACGGCTGGTACGCCTCGGCGACGAAGGAGATCTGGGGCTAGGCGCGATCCGCGCCTAACGCCCCAGCTTCGCCATCACCTCGCCCTTGAGGAAGCGTTCGACCATCAGCATGAACGCGACCGAGGGGACGAGCAGGATGAGCGCGGAGATCGACGCGATCTGCGTGTTGCCGCCCGCGGCGGCGTTGTAGAGCAGCAGCGGCAGCGTGCGCACTTCCGGTGCGCCCACGAAGAAGCTGCCGGTGAATTCGTCGAGCGATTCGAGGAAGACGAAGATCGCGCTGGCGACGAGGCCGGGTGCCGCCAGCGGCAGCGTCACCTCGAAGAAGGTGCGCAAGGCACCCGCGCCCATGTTGCGCGCAGCCTGCTCCAGCTCGGGCTCGATCGCCGCGAAGGCGGCCGTCGCGATCCACACCGAATAGACGAGGCCGTGCACCGTGTGCACGAGCACCACGCCCGGGATCGTGCCGTTGAGGTCGAAGGCGAAGAAGATGCGCGCGATGTTGATGTAGACCGGCAGGCTCGGGAAGGCCTGCGGCAGCAGGAAGGCGAGCAGCACGAGCGGGCGCCACGGCAGCCGGCCGCGCGCCAGCGCGTAGCCGGCCGGAATGGACAGCGCCAGCGAGCAGGCCGTCGTCAGAAGTGCAATCCACACGCTGAGCCACAGCGCTTCCATCGCGCGGCCCGACGGGCGGAAGACGACTTCCCAGAAGCGGAAGCCCCACTGCGTGGGCAGCTTGTTGGGCCAGAACCACGCCTCCGCCACCGACCAGATCAGCAGGTTGGCGAGCGGCCCGAAGACCGCGAAGGCGACGAGACCCAGCGCGATCGCGCGGATCGGCCAGCGGAACGAGGCGGTCATTGGGCGCCCTTCTCGCGCATGCCGTGGCGCAGGTAGAACCACGCCGCGAAGCCGGTCATCAGGTACGACACGAAGCCCAGCGCGTTCGCCGTGCCGTAGTCGCCCACCGAATTGATGCGCCAGGCCATGTTGACCGTCAGCATCGACGGGCTCTGCCCCGACAGCATCAGTGGCACCGACAGGACCGACATCATCGTGACGAACGACAGCACGAGGCCGACGGCGAGCGTGCGGCTCACCTGCGGGACGACGATCTCGAAGAGGATGCGCAGGCGCGAAGCGCCCAGATTGCGCGCCGCCTCGATCGTGGCCTTGTCGAGACCGGCCATCGCGCCCGCCACCATCAGCGCCACGAAAGGCGTCTGCTTCCAAACGAAGGTGATGACGATGCCGCGCCAGTCGAGGAAGCCCTGCAGCTGGTCGAGGTCGAGGATGCCGAAATAGACGAGCGTCATGTTCATCATGCCGTTGCGCGCGATGAAGGTGCGCATGCACTGCGCGGCGACGATGAAGGGGATGAACAGCGGCCAGCGGTAGAGGAAATTGAGGATCGCCTTGGCGGCCTTGCTTTCGCCCAGCGTCAGGTAGCCGCCGATGGCGATCGAGGCGAGCGCGATCAGCACGCAGCTCAAGAGCACGATGACGACGGTGAAGGCCGTGTCGAGCCGGTAGAGCTCCCACGCGCGGCCGAAATTGGCGAACGTCCAGTCCCCCGCCTTGTCCTGGAAGGCGCCGACCAGCGAGAAGCCGAGCGGATAGACGAACAGCGCCGCCACGACGAGCAGCGCCGGGACGGTCAGCAGGATCGAGATGTTGCGGGTTGGGCCCATGATTGCGGCGCGTCGGCGGGGCCGGCCGGAGCCGGCCCCGCACCTTGCGCGTGCCTCAATTCAGCACGATCTTTTCGTACTGCTCCTGGATCTTCGTGAAGTAGTCCGACTGCGGCATGGGCTTGCCCATCGCCTTCAGCATGTCGGGCGGCACGTCCTGGAACAGCTTGTCCCAGATCTTCTTGTCCAGGTACTGCTGCACGTGGCTGGCGTCGATGCCGGGCAGCCAATTGAAGCGCTCGACGATGCCCTTGGCCTGCACCTGCGGCGAGGTCGCCATCTCGACGAACTTGCGCGCGGCGGCCGAGTTGGCCGCCTTCTCGGGCACCACATAGTACATCGGCTGGCCCGGCAGACCGGTCTTGAGCAGCGTCAGCTTCAGGTTGGGCGAGAGCTTCCCGTCGGCCTGCCAGGAATAGAACATGTCCATCCACACCGGGCCCATGTCGATCTCGCCGCGGTTGAGCGCGTCGAGCGTGCCGGCGTTGCCCGGCGTGATCGTCGCGGTCGCGTTGAACGCCTTGAGCTTCTGCAGCGCCGGCGTCAGGCCCGCCACGGTCGCGTCGTCGTAGGGACCGTTGATCAGCTTGGCGGGTTCGGGCGCGTAGGCGTAGAGCCAGCCGAACACGAAGCCCACGCCCGACATGCCGCCGCGGATGCCGTTATGGCCGAAGCGCTTCGGGTTGGCCGAGGAGAACGCGACGAGATCGTCGTAGCTCGCCGGCGCCTTCGCCACCTTCGCCGGGTTGTAGGCGATCGCGATCTGGCTGTTGAACATCGGGATGACGTAGCCGTCGACGTTCACGCCCAGCGCGTTCTTCGTCACGTCGTTGGTCGCCATCGCGCCGGTCGAGACCTCGCCGCGGTACTTCGCGAGCAGGCCGCCCTTCACCATCTCGCCCGCCATCTTCTGGTGGACGATCGCCACGTCGACGTCGACGGCGGCGGAACCCGCCTTCTTCTGCGCCTCGAGGCGTTCCCAGATGCGCTGCGAGCCGGCGTCGCCGGGGCCCGTGCCCACCGCGCGCACCTTCACGCCCGGGTTGGCCTTCTCGAACATCGGCCCGAGATACTCGGTGATGTAGTCGACCATGTTCTGGTCGCCCGCCGTCATCACGTTCAGGTTGACCTGCTGCGCGTGGGCACCGCCCGCATAAGCGAGCAGCGCGCCCGCCGCAACGGCCCCCAGCATCGTCCTGCGCTTCATCTTCTCCTCCATCATCGACCGGTCGCTTCGTGCCGGCGGGGCTCCGGTCCCGCCCGCCGGCTTGTCTTCTAGATTCCGTTCCGTGTCAGTTCCGCGACGCCTCGGCGGAATAGAGATGCAGCGCCTGCGCGGGCACGCGCACGGCCACCGCATCGCCCAGCGCCCGCTTTTCGGGCGCGTCGACCAGGTACTGGCTCTCGCCCACCGCCACCGAATAGCGCCACACGCCGCCCGGATAGGCGGCCTGCACGATCTTGCCCGGCAGCATCAGCGAATCGGCGAAATCCGCGCCCGCGTCGGCAAGTTCGGCCGCCTCGGAGCGGAAATGCGCGACGAGTTTTCCGCGCGCGAAGCCCTGCGGGCCCGGCCGCGCGAGGCGCGCAGCGCGGTTGCCCGCCCCCGGCGCCACGACGATGGCTTCGCCCGCGCGTTCGGCCTCGACGCGCACGACGTTCGTGGCCCCCATGAAGGCGGCGACGAAGGGCGAATTGGGCGCGTTGTAGATCGTCTCGGGCGGGCCCACCTGCGCGATCTGGCCGGCGTCGAGGATGACGATGCGGTCGGCCATCACCATGGCCTCCTCGCGGTCGTGCGTGACGTGGATCGCGGTGATGCCCAGCGCCTTCTGCAGTTCCTTGATCTCGTGGCGCACGTCCTCGCGGATGCGCGCGTCGAGGTTCGAGAGCGGCTCGTCGAGCAGCAGGATCTCGGGATCGACCGCCAGCGCGCGGCCCAGCGCCACGCGCTGGCGCTGGCCGCCGGAAAGCTGGGTCACGTTGCGCTGGCCGAAGCCATCGAGCTTCAACATCGAGAGCACTTCGCCCACGCGCTTGTCGATCCTCGCGCGGTCCCACTTCTTCAGCCGCAGGCCGTAGCCCACGTTCTGCGCGACCGTCATGTGCGGCCACAGTGCGTAGCTCTGGAAGACCATCGCCATGCCGCGCTTGTCGGGCGGCTCCTTCGAGATGTCGCGCCCGCCCACCCGGATGGCGCCCGACGTCGCAGTGAGGAATCCGGCAATGGTGCGCAGCAGCGTCGTCTTCCCGCAGCCCGACGAACCCAGCAGCGCCACGAACTCGCCCGGCGCAACGTCGAGCGAAACGCCCTTCAGGACGCGCGTGTTTCCGTACGCGGTTTCGACGCGATCGATCTCAAGCCGGGACGACATGCTCGTACGCTTCCCCCGAATCACCCTGGAACCTTCAGGTCCCTTATAGGCGGCGAACTATGACACTTTGCTGACGGCCATGCCAACCCTTGCGGTCGGTCGAAGCAGTCGCCATTATCCCGGCAACGCAAAATCTTGCGGAAACAACCCGACGACAAGGGAGTCTTCGATGAAAATCCGTCTTCTGGCCGCCGCGGCCCTCGCCGCGACGTTCGCCTACAGTGCGAACGCACAGA
>JAYRKO010000239.1:0-4761 GCA_041905745.1 Tagaea sp.
AAGGGCATGAACGAGATGTTCAAGACCTTCAACCGCGTGCCCGAAACGGTCGACCCGAACACGTACTATCTGGGTAAACGTTATGCTTCCGTGAAGTAAGCAATCCTGTTGCGTGTGCGAAAGGCGGGCGTCGGGGAAATCCCCGGCGCCCGTTTTGCGTCGGGCGGCCGACGGCTGTTACACGGCGAACCCTTGCCGGGACACGAACCGCACCTACATTGAAGGCCCACGCCGGAAAGAAACGACAAAACAAGGGAGACGAGATCATGGCCGACGGCACCACCCCTGCCGCCCCCGAGGCGCCGCTGACGATCGAAATCGACAAGCGCATCTACCAGCTCTACGACGAGTACTGCCACGGGCGCATGGACCGGCGCGATTTCCTCGCCAAGGCCGCCGTCGTCACCGTCGGCGGGCTCGCGATGGCGCAGGCGCTGCTGCCGCGCTATGCGCGCGCGCAGACGATCTCGTTCACCGACACGCGCATCAAGGCCACCTATGTGAGCTACCCTTCGCCGGGCGGCTCGTCGGGGCAGATGCGCGGCTATCTCGTGCAGCCCGCCGGGACCGGGCCGTTCCCGACCGTGCTGGTGATCCACGAGAACCGCGGCCTCAACCCCTACATCGAGGACGTCGCGCGGCGCGCGGCGGTCGAAGGGTTCCTGGCGCTGGCGCCGGACGGTCTGTCGCCGGTGGGCGGATATCCGGGCAACGACGACGACGGGCGCGAGCTGCAGGCGAAGCTCGATCCTGCCAAGCTCGGCACCGACATGCTCAACAGCGCGAAGTTTCTCAAGGGCCACGCAATGTCGAACGGCAAGCTCGGCGTCACCGGCTTCTGCTGGGGCGGCGGCATGACCAACGCGCTGGCTGCGACGCTGGGGGCGGACATGCAGGCGGGCGTTCCGTTCTACGGCGCGGCGGCACCGGCGGCGCAGGTCCCGTCGATCAAGGCGGCCCTGCTCGTCCAGTACGCCGAGGACGACCAGCGCATCAACGACATGTGGCCGGCCTACGAAGCCGCGCTCAAGGCCGCGGGCGTTCGCCACGAGATGCACAAATATCCGGGCACGATGCACGGCTTCCACAACAACTCGACGCCCCGCTACAAGGAAGAAGCCGCCAAGCTCGCCTGGGAGCGCACGATCGCGCACTTCAAGAAGAACCTCGTCTGACGGGGGCGGCGATCGCCCGGCCGCCTAAGGCAGTCGGGCGATCGCCATATCCACGAGGTGGGCGTACAGCCCGCGCAGGAACGCGCCGGGGACTTGGGTCAGTTCCGGCATCGTGCCGGCCATCGTCGCGGCCATTTTCGAAATCAGCGGACGCGCGTATTCGGGCATCAGTCCGGCGGTCCACGAGGCGGCCGGCGGGACCTTGCGCGTGAATTCGAGCAGCAGCCACAGGATGGCACGGTGGCTCTCCTCGACGGTGGTCAATTCCGCCTCGAAGGCGCGCACGTCCATTTCCAGAACCAGCGTGCGCGACGTGGCCAGCGCCGATGCAGGGCGCCTGCTGCTGCCCAGATAGCCTGCCTCGCCGAAATAGGCGCCGGGCGAGAGGCGCTGCAGCGCCTGCATCTTTCCGGTCGCCGCGATCAGTTGGACGATCGAAACTTCCCCCGTCACCACGCAGTAGGCGGCCGAAGCCGGCTGGCCTTCCTTGAATATCGCCGTCTGCGGGTCGAAGGTGCGCGACTTGACCTCGCCCTGCAAGGCGATGGGCAGTCCGTCGAGATGGATGTGCGAGGCAATGCCGTTGGGCGGGATCGGTGCTCGGCTGGCGATGCCGCTCATCGGAAAGTTCCTCGGACCCATGTCGGCCGGCGGCGATTCACGGCGCCGACTTTACCACGATCGGGCACGCGCGCCCGCGAACGGGAATTGGCTGGGGCGCTAGGATTCGAACCTAGGAATGTCGGTACCAAAAACCGATGCCTTACCGCTTGGCGACGCCCCAGCGGTGCCGCCTGTCTATAGCGCCGGTCCGGACTTGTCGAGGGGGCGTGCGGCGACGATGGTCGCCGCCGCAAGATCGACGCCGGTGAGGTCGGCGCCCGTGAAGTCGGCGCCGACGATCTTCGCGGCCGACAGGCGCGCCGGCGGCGAGAAGCCCAGCTTGCGGCCATCGGCGGCCACGCGTTCGGCCGCCGACAGGCGCGCCTTTGCGAAATTCGTTCCCACCAGCGAAGTTCCCGCGAGGTCGGCACCCGCAAGATCGCATTCCGACAGGTCCGCGCCGTCGAGCCGCGCGCCGGCGAAGGAAGCCGAGGCGAGCGTGGCGCCGGCAAGCCGCGCGCCCGACAGGTCCGCGCGGTCGAACCGCGCGCCGCGCAGGTCGAGCCATTGCAGGTTGGCGCCGGCGAGATTGCGTCCCTCGAAGGCGGCGCGTGCACCTGCCTGTCCGCCGCTCTCCAGCCATTGCGCGTGTGCGGCGGCGATGCGCTGAACCTCGTCCGGCGACAGGCTTGGGGCCGTGCGCGACAGGTCGAGCCACATTTCGTGCGTCGCGCGGCTGAGCTTGGCGCCGGCGATGTTCGCGCCGCCGATCGCGGCACCGCGCAGATCGCAATTCTCGAGCGTGGCGCCGCACAGTCGTGCCCCCGCGAGATTGGCGCCCGCGAGCCGCGCGCCGGAAAGCCGCGCGCCCGAAAGATCCGCCCCGCAGAAATCGGCGTCCTGGAAATCGGCCTCCACGCAGTCCGCATCGCGCAGGGTCGCGCCGGAAAAATCCGCGCCGCGCGCCTGGCCGGCGGCGAAGCGCACCTTGTCGAGGACGGCGCCGACGAGGCGCGTCGGTACGTCGTTCGTGCCCGCGAAATTCACCTCGCGCAGGTCGCAGTCGGAGAGACGCGCGGCGTTTAGAACGGCACCGCGCAGGTCCGCGCCGCGCAGCGAACTCGCCGCGAGATCGGCGTTGGCGAGCACCGCCTCGCGCAAGTCGGCGAAGGAGAGGTCGCACGCCGACAACCGCGCGCGCACCAGCGAGACCGAACGGAAAATGGCGGCGGAGAGATTGAGGTCGGCAACCGCCAGCCCGTCGAGGCGTGCGCCCGTCACGTCGAGCCTTGCGTGAGGATCGCGACCCATGAGGTAGGCCGAATGCGCGCGTGCGCCGATTTCGAACTGCGAAGCGTCCATGCCGTGCCGGTAACGTCGACCGGAAACAGTCTAGACGAGCGTTCGTGACAGATGTGAGGTCAAAAGGCGCTATTCTGGCGCGATCGCGGTAATTCCGGGCGCGTCAAGCGGCCTTTGCGGCCACGTTCTCGACGTACCAGCGGTAGGCGTCGGCGAGGCCGGGTTCGAGCTCGATCTTCGGCCGCCAGCCCAGTGCCATCAGGCGCGAGGGGTCGGTCAGCTTGCGCGGCGTGCCGTTGGGCTTGGAGGTGTCGAACTCGAGCTTCCCCTTGAAACCCGCGACCTTGGCGACCGTCTCGACGAATTCGCGGATCGAAACCTCGCGACCCGTCCCCACATTGAAGGCCTGCAGGCCCGAATAGCGCTGCATCAGGAAGATGCACGCGTCCGCGAGATCGTCCACGTGCAGGAATTCGCGAAACGGCGTGCCGTCGCCCCATACCGGCACGGTGGCGGCACCCGTCGTCACGGCGCGGTGGACCTTGACGATCGTCGCGGCGGGAACGTGTCCCATTTCCAGGTCGTAGTTGTCGTGCGGCCCGTAGAGATTCGTGGGCATACAGGCGATGAAATCGACACCGTACTGCTTCTTGTAGGCCTGGCACATCTTGATGCCGGCGATCTTCGCGACCGCGTACCACTCGTTGGTCGGCTCAAGCGGGCCGGTCAGCAGCGCATCCTCGTTGAGCGGCTGGGGCGCCATGCGCGGATAGATGCAGGTCGAGCCGAGGAACAAGAGCTTGCGCACGCCCGCCTTGTAGGCACCGTGGATTACGGCCGTCTCGATGGCGAGGTTCTCGTAGAGGAACTCGGCAGGCCGCGAGTTGTTGGCGTGGATGCCGCCCACGCGCGCGGCGGCGAGGAAGACCGCGTCGGGCTTCTCGCGCGCGAGCCACGCCTCGACGTCGGCCTGGCGCTTGAGGTCGAGTTCGGCCTTCGAGGCCGTCAGCACGGTGCATTTCTCGCCGGCGAGGCGCCGGACGATGGCCGAGCCGACCATGCCGCGGTGACCCGCGACGAAGACGCGTTTTCCGGCGAGATCGAACTCAGGCGCTGCGGTCATGGCGGTGGAGTTCCCGTTCGACGAGTTTGAGGTCGGCGGCGACCATTTCGGTGACGAGCTGGCGGAAGCTGATCTTGTGCTTCCAGCCCAGCTTCGTGCGCGCCTTCGTGGGATCGCCGAGCAGGAAGTCGACCTCGGTCGGGCGGAAATAGCGCGGGTCGATCTCGACCAGCGTCTCGCCCGTCTTTGCGTCGAGGCCCTTCTCGTCGACGCCCTTGCCCTTCCATTCGATCGGCATGCCGACTTCGGCGAAGGCGATCTCGACGAACTTGCGCACGGTCTGCGTTTCGCCGGTGGCGAGCACGTAGTCGTCGGGCTTGTCCTGCTGGAGCATCAGCCACATGCCTTCGACATAGTCGCGCGCGTGGCCCCAGTCGCGCGAGCTGTCGATGTTGCCGAGATAGAGCTTCTTCTGCATTCCCAGCTTGATGGCGGCGACCGCGCGGCTGATCTTGCGCGTGACGAAGGTTTCGCCGCGCGTCGGGCCCTCGTGGTTGAAGAGGATGCCGTTGGACGCGTGCATGCCGTAGGCTTCGCGGTAATTGACCGTGATCCAGT
>JAYRKO010000240.1:0-4751 GCA_041905745.1 Tagaea sp.
GCGCGACGAAGCCGAGGCGCTTTTGCAGGTCGAACCGGTCGACCTTGTAGACGACGCCGTCGATGTCGTAGGGCAGGTCGGAACGCGCCTGCCCGATCTCGGCGTAGTAATCGACGAGCGCGTCGACATCCTTGCAGCGCCGCGCGCGCGGATTGACGACGAAGCCCCAGCCCTTGAGGCGCTTCAGCAGGTCGGACTGCGTGTCGAGCGCCGGGCCGTCGTAGGCGCCCAGCGCGTAGGCGAAGAAGCGCAAGGGGCGCCTGGCGGTGATCGTCCAGTCGAGCTGGCGCAGCGAACCGGCGGCGGCGTTGCGCGGGTTGGCGAAGACCTTCTCGCCCTCGGCTTCCTGCGCCTTGTTCATCGCGAGGAAGTCGGCGCGCGTCATGTAGATCTCGCCGCGCACCTCGATGCGCGGCGGGGCCGTGCCGGCAAGCCGCTTCGGGATTTCCGCGATGGTCTTGAGGTTGGCGGTGACGTCCTCGCCCTCTTCGCCGTCGCCGCGCGTGGCGCCGCGCACGAAGGTGCCGTCTTCGTAGAGGAGCGAAATCGACAGCCCGTCGATCTTGGGCTCGGCGGAGAACGCGATCTCGCCCGTCTCCATGTCGAGGAAGCGGCGGATGCGCTGGCCGAACTCGCGCACGTCCGTTTCCTCGAACGCGTTGTCGAGCGAGAGCATCGGCACGTCGTGGCGGACCTTGCCGAAGCCGGCGGCGGCAGGTGCCCCCACCTTGGCCGAGGGCGAATCCGCCCGGCGCAGCAGCGGGAAGCGCTTTTCGATCGCGTCGTTGCGGCGCTTGAGCGCGTCGTAGTCCGCGTCGGAAACGAGCGGCGCGTCCTTGGCGTGGTAGGCGAGGTCGTGCTTGGTGATCTCGCGCGACAGGCGTTCGAGTTCGGCCGCGGCCTGCGCGGCGGAAAGGTCGTCGACCGGGATCGCGGCGTAGTCGGCTTTCTTGGCGGACTTCTTCTTGGCGCTCATGCGGCGGGGCTGGCGAGAAGCGCGTCGGCGGCCGCGCGCGCGGCATCGGTGATGGTGGCGCCCGAAAGCATGCGGGCAATTTCCTCCCGCCGGGCCTGCGCGTCCAGCATTTCGATGCGCGTGGCGGCGGCCTTGGCGGTCGCGGTCTTGGCGACGCGCAAATGCGCGTGCGCGCGCGCGGCGACCTGCGGGCTGTGGGTGACGACCAGCACCTGCGCCTCGCCGGCAAGCCGCGCCAGCCGCTCGCCCACGGCGGCGGCGACCGCACCACCGATGCCGGCGTCGACCTCGTCGAACACCAGGGCCGGCGACAGGCCGCGGCGCGCGTCGGCCTTCGCGAGAACGACCTTGAGCGCCAGCATGAAGCGCGCAAGTTCGCCGCCCGAGGCGATCTTGGCGAGCGGGCCCGGCTCGCTGCCGGGGTTGGTCGCAACCTCGAAGGCGACCGCGTCGAGGCCGTTGGCGGTCCAGTCCGCCTCGGCCAGTGCCGCGATGCGCGTGCGGAAGCGCGCCTTTTCCAGTTTCAGCGGCGGAAGTTCGCGCGCCACGGCCTTGTCGAGCTTGGCGGCGGCGGCATTGCGCTGCACGGAAAGCGCGCGCGCCGTTTCGAGATAGGCGGACTTGGCGGCCGCGGCTTCCTGCGCCTTGCGCTTGAGGCCGGCCTCGCCGTCGTCGAGGGCGGCGAGCTTCTCGGAAATGTCGGCGCGCAGCGCCACAAGCCCTTCGACGTCGGTGCGGTGCTTGCGCGCGAGACCCCGCAGCGCGAAGAGGCGTTCCTCGGTGCCTTCCAGATCGCTGCCGCCTTCGGAAAGCGCGTCGCCGGCGGCCTCGATCTCGGCGGCGGCATCCATTGCCTCGCTTGCCGCGCGGTCGAGCGCCGTGATCGCCTTGTCGAAGCGCCCGCCCGCGTGCGCGGCGACGCGTTCGAGCGCGCGTTGCGCCGTGCGGATGGCGCCTTCCACACCCTTGCCTTGTTCCATCTCGCCCGCCGCTTCGGCCAGGGCGGCAGCCAGCTTTTCGCGGCCCTGCAGGATCGCGCGACGTTCGGAGAGCTGCGCTTCCTCGCCGGGCTTGGGGTCGAGCTCGTCGAGTTCCGACAGCGCGTGGCGCAGGTATTCCTCTTCGGCGCGCGCGCGGGCGACGGCTTCGTTCGCCTCGTCGAGCGCGCGCGCACGCCGCCGCCATTCGGCGTGCTGGTCGGAAAGCTTCGCGGCCGCGCGGCCGAGGCCGGCCCACGCGTCGAGCAGGCCGATATGCGTGGACGCGTCGAACAGGCCGTGCGTGTCGAACTGGCCGTGCACTTCGACCAGCGTCTCGCCCAGTTCGCGCAGCAGCGCCACCGAGCAGGCCTGGTCGTTGGCGAAGGCGCGGCTGCGCCCGTCGGCCGACAGCACGCGGCGCAGGATGAGCGGCGCGCCCGTCTCGGGCGGTTCCAGCCCCTGTTCGGCGAGGCGGGCGAGTGCGGGATGTCCGGCGGCGACGTCGAAGCTGGCGGCGACGCTCGCCTGCGCGGCACCCTTGCGCACGAAGCCCGCTTCCGCACGCCCGCCCAGTGCCAACCCCAGCGCGTCGAGCAGGATCGATTTGCCGGCACCCGTCTCGCCGGTCAGCGCGGAAAGGCCCGCCTCGAACGCGATGTCGAGGCGGTCGATCAGCACGAAGTCGCGGATGGCGAGGCCGGCCAGCATGGTGCCCGGTGTAGCGGGCGAATCGGCGGCGGGAGAAGCGGGCTCGACAAGCGTCAGGCGGGCGCGGGCGGGGCGGGTCATGGCGGGACTCCGGAACCGGTCGGGAAGGTTCCGGAGGCTAGCCGCGCCGCGCGGATGTTGTCAAATTGTTCTCGTTAAATATTCCTAGATACGAGGCTCAAACCCGTCCGTCATGCCCGGGCATTAGGCGGGAGAGACGGCGAGGCCGGCCTCAGAACAGGTTCATCGGATTGAGCGCGTTGAGCGTGCGCGACACGATGCCCGGGCTTTCGTCGCGGGGCAGTTCGCCCGTGCCGACGAGCGCGTAGGAGTCCCGGTACCAGACGCTGCCCGGATAGTTGTGGCCCAGCACGGCGGCCGAGCGGCGCGCCTCGTCCACGAGACCCAGCGCCATGTAGCTTTCCACGAGGCGGTGCAGCGCCTCGGGCACGTGGCCGGTCGTCTGGTACTTGTCGACGACCGTCCTGAAGCGGTTGATCGCCGCGAGCCACTGGCCGCGCTGGAGATAGAAGCGGCCCACCTCCATCTCCTTGCCCGCGAGATGGTCGTAGGTGAGGTCGATCTTCACCCGCGCGTCGCGCGCGTAGGTGGATTCGGGGAAACGGCGGACCACTTCCTGCAGCGCCTGCAGCGAAAGTTCGGTCATGCGCGCGTCGCGCGCGACGTCGGTGATCTGCTCGTAGTTGCACAGCGCCTTCAGGTAATAGGCGTAGGCGACGTCGCGGTTGGACGGGTTCAGCTGGATGAAGCGGTCCAGCGCCACGATTGCGTCGTCGTACTTGTTGGCCTGATAGTGCGCGTAGGCCGCCTGCAGCGTGGCGCGCGTGGCCCACACCGAATAGGGGTGCTGGCGCTCGACCTCGTCGAACATCTTGGCCGCGCGCTTGAACTGGCCCGACGACATCGCGTTGACCGCGTTGTTGTAGAGCTCCTCGACCGGCTTCTCGACATAGACCTCTTCGTCGTTGCTGCTGCAGGCACCCAGACCCGCCCCGGCGAGGGCGAGCGCAAGGACGGCGGCAAGGCGAATCGGTACGGCGGCGCGGGGCGCGGTCATGGGGGAAATATAGGCGATCGGGCAGGGAATTTCAGCCCCTGCCGGGGCCGGGCGGCCGGTCAGTCCGAAGCCTGCCCGACGCGGCCTTCGTCGGCCGTTTCGGCGTAGGTTTCGGCCGTCACGTCGGTCCAGCGCCAGGCGGCCGGATCGGACAGCAGCGCATGCAGCACCGCGTTGTTGTGGCGGTGGCCGGTGCGGTTGGCCGTCACCTCGCCCAGGATCGGCGCGCCGGCGAGATAGAAGTCGCCCACCAGGTCGAGGACCTTGTGGCGCACGAACTCGTCCTCGAAGCGCAGGCCGTCCTCGTTGAGGATGCGCTCGCCCGAGACGACGACCGCGTTGTCGAGCGAGCCGCCGCGCGCGAGGCCCATGGCGCGCAGCGAGGCGACCTCGTGCTCGAAGCCGAAGGTGCGCGCGCGCGCGATCTCGCGGCGGAAGGCGGCGGGCTCGAGGCCCATGCGGATGGTCTGGCGGCCGATGGCCGCGTTCTTGAAGTCGATCTCGAATTCGGCGGTGAAGCCGTCGCCGGGGGCGAGCGCGATGTGCGCCTCGCCGTCCTCGACCGCGACGGGCTTCAGCACCTCGATCGCGCGGCGCGGGGCGGCCTGCTCGATCGTCCCCGCGCAGTCGACGAGGAAGAGGAACGGAGCGGCCGAGCCGTCCATGACGGGCACTTCGTCGGCGTCGAGCTCGATCGTCAGGTTGTCGATCTGGGCGCCGTAAAGGGCGGCCATCAGGTGCTCGACCGTGCCGATGCGCGTGCCCGCGTCGTTGGCCAGCATCGAGCACAGGCGCGTGTCGCGCACGTTGCGGAAATCGGCCTTCAGCACGCCGTTCTCGCCCGCCACATCGCGGCGGCGAAAGACGATGCCGTGGTTGGGGGCGGCCGGCAGCAGCAGCATCTCGACCTTGCGGCCCGAGTGCAGGCCCGTGCCCGTGCACGCGATCGGCCCCTTGAGGGTCCGCTGCGCCACCGTCCTGGCCTTGGTGCGATGCTTGCCGAGCAAAA
>JAYRKO010000241.1:0-4736 GCA_041905745.1 Tagaea sp.
GTTCGCCCATTCGCTCCGGTCGAAAAGACCGGCCTGCTGGAGCGCCACGGCCATCGCGAAGGCCTGCGCTTCCCACGGCGCGCGGAAGACGGGGCCTTCGGCGTCGCACGGCTGATGGCGCAGGGCGTTCATGCCGGCCCCTCGATGTAGCTTTCCCAAGCCTCGACCGAAACCGCGGATGCCGGGTCGGCGTCCGGCCCCCACAATTCGGGCCCCTCGAACCGCACGGTGTAGAGCCATTGCGGCGCTTCGCCCTTGCCCAGCGCGTTCGAGTCCGGGAACACGTGCGTGCCGTGATGCAACTCGACGGTGCCCACGCGCCCGCGCACGTAGCGCGGCAGGCGCGTGTGCGTGGCCGGGTGGATGTTGCGCATCCGGACCCGCGCGCCGATCGCGTGGCGCGGCGGAACTTGCGCCTCGCGGATCGTGCCGGGCTTGCCCTTGCCGAGGATCGCGGCCACCTCCTCGGGCTTGCCGATGCGCGGGACGCGGCCCGGCGGATGCAGCGCGCGACCTGCGGCGATCTCGTCGGCTTGGACGAGGTTCCGTTCGGCCAGCAGCTTCTCGAGCGCGGCGAACCAGATCTCGAAATAGCCGATCGACAGGTAATGCGCCGGCGGCAGGCTTTCGCGCGCTGCGCGCGACATGTCGACGTTCCATGCGCCCGTCCGTGCCATCGCGATCGCCATCGCGAAAACGCGGCGCTCCCAGTCGCCGTGGAAAAGCGGGTCTGTCTCGGCGTCGGGCACGACGGGGCCGAAGCCCATCATGCCGCCCATGTCGGCCGCGCCGTTCATTGCGCACCGTGCGCGGGCGCCAGCGGCAGGCCCACGCCGATCATGCTGTCGCGCGTCACGAGCCGGGCGAGGGCGGTTTCATCCATGCCGTCGGTCCCGGCGGGCCGCTCCGGCAGCACGAAATAGCGGATCTCGGCGGTGGAATCCCAGACCTTGATCTGCGTCGCCGCCGGCAGGTCGAGACCGAAATCCCGCAGCATGCCGCGCGGATCGAGAACGGCGCGCGAGCGGAAGGGCGCCGACTTGTACCAGACGGGCGGCAGGCCCAGCACCGGCCACGGATAGCAGGAGCACAGCGTGCAGACGATCAGGTTGTGCCGGTCGGGCGTGTTCGCCACGGCGACCATCGACTGTCCGCCTGGATAGCCGAGCGAGGCGATGGCGGCTGTCGCGTCGGCGAGCAGCCATTCGCGGTAGGAGGGATCGATCCACGCCTTTGCGACGACATGCGCGCCGTTGCGCGGGCCGATCTTCTTCTCGTAGGTCTCGACCAGCGCGTCGAGCGTCGCCGGGACGACATAGCCTTTCTCGACGAGGACGCTTTCGAGCGCGCGCACCCGCAATTCGATCTCCGACAGATGCGTGCCGGCATCGTGGTCATGGTCGTGGTCGTGATCGTGATCGTGGTCGTGATCGTGGGGGGCGCGCGGAGGCTCTGCGGGGGGCATGCATTGTCCTCGAACGATTGGGCCATGCGCGGCGGCAGCGCGGACGTCAGCCGCCACATGTCATCCGCAAGCGTTACCAAATCGGTTGGGCCCCGAATACGGCATACAATTTTGATGTATCGGGCGCGGCGTGATGGCGGGGCGGGGCGCCCGCTCAATTCAGGCCGGGCGGCAACTTCAAGACATTTCGGTGGATGTCGTCGACGCACTCGAGGAATTCAGCGGCGATGCGTCGCTCCGTAATCCCAGCAGTGACGAAATAGTACATGTGGACGCCCTCTCTTAGTTCGAGCGCTACGAGATGGGCACCAGCAGTGATTGCTTCGGTGAGTTGGGGCAGCAAGTCTCGTGTTTCCGGTAGCAGGTCGGTTCGCAGCTTCAAAAGACCTTGCTTGAACGACACATCCCAGCCTTTTGTCAGGCTTTCATACTGCGGCGTAAAAACCGCTCCGCGCTGCATCTGCTCGAAACGGGTGTTCCCGCCGGACACAGGTAGTCGCAGATAGATTTCGAAAATCACATATGGAAGAACGCTTCCTTCTCCACTGATTAGCGATAGCATCAGTGTGCTTCCGCTTCGATGGTCCTCGGCTCGATACTGAATCCCGCATCCATACGCACTGTTGTCGTCTGGCCGACCGCTACGCCGCGTCGTGTAGTCGGTCGCCACGACGCAGATGGTTCCGTCGCGGCAAGTTTCGGGCGCATCGCCGCGTGTGCTTGATGCCACGGCCAAGATCGAAGACAGCGCGACGATCCATGCAAGAAGATGCAGTCGCTTTCGGTTAACCACGGTCGGCCGCTTCCGGTAACCGGATTGGTCGACGTTCAATGCACTCCCTGAAACGCCGGATTGCCTCGCGGTCGTCGGCCGATTTCGACTGTCCCGAAACTTCAAGACGGAGGTATTGTCCGGCAGCCGTGTGAACCAACACGGCGTGCAGCGATCCCGTGGCGACTTTCAGGATGGTTCGCAGTACGGCCCCATTGAGCGGCGCGTCGAAGCCCAATACGGATGCGTTGCCATCGTACCCGATTTCCTGTGCCCAGAGTTTTGTGTCGAGTATCCTGTCTGCAGACATGACACGCACGGCCTTTGGTGCGAGTGATCGGTTCTGGCCGTTGTCGTGAAGCTGCGGGAATATCTGGAAGGCAACGTCCGCTGTGGACTCCTTTCTGTGAAATCTAGTGACCATGTGGAGCACTATGGTTTGCGAGTCGGTCGGCGTCTTGAAGCGAGCTATTTGGTTAATATTACAAATTATCTTAGATGTACCGGCATCCGTTTCCTGTTCCGCCGACTTATAGTTTGCGATTGCAGTGCAAAACCAACCGAGCGGGCACAGATCGTCGCCCCGTGCCGGGGGTGCGAACATCGCGGCAATGGCATACAGGCACGATATCATGGCCAGAACATTCTTCATCCAAAGACTGTATCAAATGAGAACACAACCAGAAACGGCATACATTTATCCAACAGATTCCCGTTGACGGTGGAGGCAGGGAAGCCTAATTTTCCTATCACGCGCTGACACGGCAAGGCGACAGGTGGCGTGCCTCGATAAGCGTTACCTTCTTTTGTTTTCAACGGGATAAATAGGTTACGTCGCCTGTTGTCGCTTTCCGCAAATCTTCCCGGACATTGATCTTCGCGCCGTGCACGGCATGATGCGGCCATGACCCAGATTGTCGACAAGCTCATTGCCGTTTTCGACAGCCCCTCGGGGCGTTCCACCTATGGCGAAGGCATCACGCAGCGCGAACACGCGTTGCAGTCCGCGTGGCTTGCCGAGAAGGAAGGGGCGAGCCCGGCGCTCGTCACGGCGGCCCTGCTCCATGACGTGGGCCATCTGCTGCACGACCTCGGCGAGGACGTGGCCGAGCGCGGCATCGACTCCCGCCACGAGGCGTTGGGGGCGGCGTTCCTGATGCGCCATTTCGGCGAGGACGTCGTGGGGCCGGTGGCGCTGCATGTCGAGGCCAAGCGCTATCTCGTTTCGGCCGAGCCCGGCTATGCCGACAGGCTTTCCGAGGCGTCCGTGCGTTCGCTCGAACTGCAGGGCGGGCCGATGTCGAAGGACGAGGCGGCGCGCTTTGCCTCCAAGCGCTTCGCGAAGGATGCGCTGCGCCTGCGGCACTGGGACGAAGAGGCGAAGCTCGTGGATTACGTCACGCCCGAGCCGGCGCACTTCCGCAAATACGTCGAAGCGGCGCTGCGCTAGACGGCGTCAGACGACGGTGCGGCGCGCGAGTTCGTAGAGCGCGATCGCCGCGGCGTTGGAGACGTTGAGGCTCTCCACGCCCTTTTCCATCGGGATGCGCACGAGGAGATCGCAGCGCTCGCGCGTGAGCCGGCGCAGGCCTTCGCCTTCCGCCCCCACGACGAGCGCGATCTTGCCGGTGAGATCGGCCTGGTTGATCGGCGTCTGCGCCTCGCCCGCAAGACCCACGCACCAGAAGCCCGCGGCCTTCAGCCGGTCGAGCGCACGCGCCAGATTGACCACGCGCACGAAGGGCACGCGTTCGAGCGCGCCCGAGGCGGCCTTGGCCATCACGGCTGTGGCGGCGGGCGAATGGCGTTCGGGCAGGATCACGGCCGCCACGCCGAAGCCCGCACAACTGCGCAGGATCGCGCCGATATTGTGCGGGTCGGTGACCTGATCGAGGATCATGACGCGCGCGGCGTCCTGTCCGTCGGTCGCGCGCACGATGTCTTCGAGATCGGGGTCTTCGAGCCCTTCGACGAGGGCCGCCAGACCCTGATGGACCGCGGCGCGCGGCAGCAGGCGGTCGAGCGATTCGCGGCTGATGATTTCCGCTTCCGGCAGGCCGTTGGGGTGGCCGTCGGCGAGCGTCGCCAGCCGCGGCCCGATGGTCGTCTCGACCTCCGACGATACGGCGATGCGCAGGATCTTGCGGTTCGGGTTCGCAAGAGCCGCCAGCACCGGATGGATGCCGTAGAGCCAGACGCGGTTGCCGCCCGCCTCGGGGCGGCCGGAATCGGATTGCTGCGCGGCCTGACGGTCGTCGCGGCGCGGCGGACGGGCAGGGCGCTCGCTGCGGAACGGCCGTTCGGCCCGCTCCGGGCGCTCGGGCCGGAAGGCGCGTTCGGAATGGCTGGGATGACGTTCGGGCCGGGCAGCCCGGTCCGGGCGTTCCGACCGTTCCGGGCGCTCGAACCGCCCGGGCTTGCCGAAGCGGGCCGGCTTGCCGCCGAATCCGCCTTTCGGGCCGGGCTTTTGGCCGGTCCTGTCGCGTGGGCCGCTGCCGC
>JAYRKO010000242.1:0-4716 GCA_041905745.1 Tagaea sp.
CGGCCCCGAGATCGACGAAACATAAGGGAGGAAACCGCATGAAAATCTTCGCATCGGGATTGCTGCGAGCCGGCCTTCTCGCCGCTGCCGTAGCGACCGGCATGGCCGGCTCGGCCGGCGCCGAGACGGTCAAGGTCGGCGTGATCGGACCCTATTCGGGTCCCTTCGCGCTGCAAGGCAAGAACTTCCAGGCGGGCGTCGAAGCCTATCTCGCGCAGAACGGCCGTACGGTCGCCGGCAACCAGATCGAGATCGTCTACCGCGACCTGCCGACCGCAAACCCCCAGCAGGCGCGGGCACTCGCGCAGGAACTGATCGTCAAGGACAAGGTACAATACCTTGCCGGCGTCTATTTCACGCCGGATGCGCTGGCGATCACGCCGCTTCTGGAGCAGGCCAACGTTCCGCTCGTCATCTTCAATGCGGCCACCTCCGCGATCATGACGTCCTCGCCGCTGGTCGTGCGAACGTCCTTCACCACCGCGCAGACGACCGCGCCGGTGGGCAAGGCCGCGATCGACCGCGGTGCGAAGAAGTTCGTCACCGTCGTCAGCGACTACGGTCCCGGTATCGACGCCGAGACGGCGTTCAAGAAGGCGATCGAGGCGAATGGCGGGCAGGTGCTCGAGTCGATCCGCATGCCGATGAACACGACGGAGTTCAGTCCGATCATGCAGCGCGTTCGCGGCGCTGGCGCGGAAGGGCTGTTTGCGTTCCTTCCGTCCGGCCCGCCGACGTTCGGTTTCGTCAAAGCCTATAACGATGCCGGGCTCAGGCAGGCGGGCATCCGCTTTTTCTCGACCGGCGACCTGACGCAGGAGTCCGATCTGCCCGCGCTCGGCGAGGCCGCGGCCGGCATGCTGACAGGCTTCCACTACGCCGTTTCGCACGACACGCCCGCCAACGCCGCCTTCGTGGCTGCCGCGACGAAGGCGCTGGGCGCCGCCGACCAGCTGTCTTTCCCGGCGGTCGGCGCCTACGACGGGATGTACGTGATCTCGAAGATGATCGCGGCGACGGCGGGCAAGCAGGACGCCGCGAAGGCCGTTGCGGCGGTCAAGGGGCTCGCTTGGGAAAGTCCGCGCGGTCCGGTGCGGATCGATCCCGATACGCGCCACGTCACGCAGACGATCTATCTGCGCGAGGTTGCGAAGGATGCCTCGGGCAAGTGGATCAACAAGGAGATCCAGAGCTTCCCGAACCAGGTGGATCCGGGCCTCGCCAAGTGACTTTGACCGACGTCTAGAATCCCGGCACTGTGCGGCCGGTCGGCGCGAAATTCCGCGCCGACCGTGCCCTCCGGAAGCCACCGATCCCCCGAAAATGACCGCGCTTCTGAGCATCGCAGTCGACGCCGTCGCCTACGGCATGGCGCTTTTCATCATCTGCATCGGCCTTTCGTTGATGATGGGCTTGATGCGCGTGGTCAATCTCGCGCACGGTGCCTTTGCGATGATCGGGGGCTATATCGCGTCCTACTGCACGGTCCAGCTCGGGATCGGCTATTTCTCGAGCCTCGCGCTTGCGGTCGCCGGAACCGTAGCCATCGCATTTCCTTTCGAACGGTTCCTTTATCGCCGGATCTATGGGCGTCCCGAGCTGATGCAGGTTCTGCTGACGGTCGGCATCGCATTCGGCGTGATCGGGGTCGCCAATTACGTGCTCGGGCCGACCCTGAAGACGATCCCGCTGCCGCCCTCACTTGCCGCGCCGGTCGACATCGGGTTCCGCACGATCGCCGGGCACCGTCTTTTCGTGATTGCCAGCGGTATCGTCGTCGTCGCGGCCCTTTGGTTCGCGGTCGAGCATACGGCTTTCGGCGTCAAGCTGCGTGCGGCAATCGAGAAGCCGGACATGGCGCGGGCGCTCGGCGTGCCGACCGGCGCCTACTTCCTGACCTGCTTCATGGTGGCGACCGGACTTGCCGCATTCGGCGGTGCGGTCGGTGCGGAACTTCTGCCGATCGAGCCGTTTTACGCGCTGCGCTACATGGTCACGTTTCTTGTCGTCGTGTCGGTCGGAGGGGCGGGCTCGATTGCAGGCGCGCTTGCGGCCTGCCTGCTTCTCGGTGCCATCGATGTGGCTGCGCGCTATTTCGTACCGGATTTCGGCAACTTCTTCTTCTACCTGTCGGTGATCTTCGTGATCTTCGCGTTCCCGAACGGCTTGATGGGGCGCAAGGCATGAGTCCGAAGACGTCCCCCGGCAACGGCGGCGGAGCCTTTCGGGATCTTGTCGGAATTGCGGCGGTTGCAACGCTGGGTGCTGCCGCCTATTTCCTGTTCCCCGACAATCTGGCGCTGCTTACCCGGATGATCTCGATCGGGTTGCTCGTGCTGTCGCTCGATCTGGTCGTCGGATTTTGCGGCGTTGCGACGTTGGGGCATGCCGCACTCTATGGCATCGGCGCATATGCGGCCGGTATCGCGTGCCTGAAGGGGGCGACCGATCCTTTTGCGCTCGTCGGGATCGGGGCCCTTTCGGGATGCCTCGCGGGTGTCGTCATGGGCTCGGTGATGCTGCGGACGCACGGCCTTCCCCAACTCGTCCTGTCGATCGCCATCGTGCAACTCGTCCATGAGGGAGCGAACAAGGCGTCGGCAATCACGGGCGGCAGCGATGGACTAGCCGGCATGCTGCCGGCACCGCTGTTCGGTCGGTTTGCCTTCGATCTTTGGGGGCGCAGCGCCTATCTTTTTGCCCTTTTTGTCCTTCTTGCGGTGCTTTCCGCCCTTGTCGTCGTCGCGCGCTCGCCGTTCGCGATGCTCTGCCGCGGTGCCAGACAGGATCCGGTCCGGCTTGAATCGCTGGGCGTGCCCGTCTTCCCGACGCTGCTCCGGATGTTCGCGATCTCCGGCGCGGTTGCAGGAACGGGTGGCGCGCTGGGCGCGATCGCGACGCAAGTCGTAGGCCTCGACAGCGTGAGTTTCGAGCTTTCCGCCAATTCGCTGGTGATGCTGGCTCTTGGCGGGGTGGGGAAACTCTACGGGGCGCTGATCGGCACGTCTCTTTTCATGCTCGTCGAGCATGTCGTCGCTTCGATCAATCCGTTCCATTGGATGACGATGGTGGGCGCGCTGATGGTCGGTGTCGTATTGGCGGCGCCCGGCGGCTTCGCCGGCGATGTTGCAATTCGTCTTGCCGGCATGTTCCGTCGGCGGGCGGGAGACGGCCGATGACCGTGCTGTTCGAGGTGGAGGGGGTTTCCAAGCAGTTCGGCGGTTTGGCCGTCAACCGCGAAGTGTCGCTGCGGTTGGATCAGGGAGAGCGGCTTGCGCTCATCGGTCCGAACGGGGCCGGCAAGACGACGTTCGTCAATCTCGTAACCGGCCATCTTCGCCCCGACGGCGGCCGTATATCGATGGCCGGAGAAGACATCACCGGTTTCGATGTCGTCGCGCGCGTCCGATGCGGACTCGTCCGTACGTTCCAGGTGACGCGTCTTTTCGCCGACATGACGGCGCGCGAGCACGTGGTCCTGACGCTTTTGCGGCGCGCGGGGAAGGCGACGCAGATGCTGACGCGTTTCGGCTCGGATTCCGCCGCGAACGACGAGGCGTACGAGATTCTCGATATTCTCGGTCTCGTCGAGGTGATGCACCGGAAGGTCGGCGAGATTGCCTATGGACAGCAGCGTCTCGTCGAACTCGCGATCGCGTTGGCGCATCGGCCGCGGGTTCTCCTGCTCGACGAACCGGCAGCCGGTGTCGCGTCGGTCGATACGCCGCGCATCGAGCGGGCGCTTGACCGGCTGCCGCCTTCCCTGGCTGTGCTCATGATCGACCACGACATGGATCTCGTTCTGCGCTTCGCGCGGCGTGTCGCCGTTCTTGTGGCGGGAGCGGTCGTGTTCGATGGCCGGCCCGAGGAAGTCGCGCGGGACGCGCAGGTGCGCGAAGCCTATTTGGGGAGCTACGGCAATGCCCGCTCGGGCGCTTGACGTCGTCGATCTGAGCGCCGGCTATAGCCAAGCGCAGGTGCTGGAGAACGTCTCCTTCTCGGTGCGGCCGGGCGGGAGGCTTTGCGTCTTCGGTCGGAACGGTGCCGGCAAGTCGACGTTGATGCATGCTCTCATGGGGTTGGCCCGGCACTATGGCGGCAACGTGTCGCTCGACGGCGGCAGTATCGTGCCGATGGGACCCAATCAGCGTGCGCATCTCGGGATCGGGTTGGTGCCGCAGACGCGCGAGATATTCCGCACCCTGAGCGTCGAGGAAAACCTCGTTGTCGGCCTGAAAGGTCGGCCACGCGCCGCTCTTGCCGAAGCCTACGAACTGTTCCCGCGCCTGTTCCAGCGTCGACGGAATCTGGGCGGGCAGCTTTCTGGCGGCGAACAGCAGATGCTTTCGATGGCACGGACGATCCTCGGACGGCCGGGCGTCCTGCTTCTCGACGAGCCGCTTGAAGGATTGGCACCGGTCATCTGCGATATCGTCATGGCGGCAATCGAGCGCCTCGCGACGTCGGGCGGCATGACTATCGTTCTGGTCGAACAGCGTCTCGATCTCGCCTTGTCTTTCGGAGAGACCGCTTTGGTGATCGAACGCGGGCGCGTGGCTTGGTCGGGATCGTGCGAGGCGCTACGCCGCGATCCGGGTACGGTCGAACGCTATATCGGCGTCGGCGGACTTTCCGAGAGTCGGCCGGCCGACGTCGAATAGCCGCCCGTCATGCGACGATCGGGACGCAGCCGAATTGCTGACCGCCCTAGCCGCG
>JAYRKO010000243.1:0-4704 GCA_041905745.1 Tagaea sp.
TGCTGTCGCTGCCGAACGTGCTGCCGAAGACTTCGTCTTGGCCGTACGTGATGAATCTCGGCCTCGATCTGCGCGGCGGCTCGTACCTTCTGCTCGAGGTCGACATGCCGGCGGTCGTTCGCGAGCGCATCGCGACGATCCAGGATCAGGTGCGCACGCGCATGCGTGCGGCCAATATCCAGATCACCGGTATCTCCGGTCGCGACAATTCCGTCGTCTTCCAGCTGCGCGACGCAAGTCAGGCGCAGGATGCCGTCCGGAACCTGCGCGAGATCGTGACGCTCGTGGGCACCGGAACGCTCGGCGGCGGGACGCCGGATCTCGACATCCAGTCGGCACCCGACGGGACCGTCACGATTCTGCTCACCGAAGTGGCGTTGCGCGACAAGGCGACCCAGGCGGTAACGCAGTCGATCGAGATCGTCCGCCGGCGCATCGACGAAACGGGCGTCAACGAGCCGCAGATCGCCCGGCAGGGTGCCAACCGCATTCTCGTCCAGCTACCCGGCGTCGACGATCCCGACCGCATCAAGAAGCTGCTCGGCACGACCGCGCGCATGACGTTCCGCCTGCTCGATCCCAACGTCGACCCGAATTCCGGCCAGCGCCCCCCGCCGGGCGTGGAGTTCCTGAAGGCCGAGAACGAGCGGCGCGGCGACGGCCAGCCGACCGTCTACGCGATCCGCCAGCGCGTCGAAGTCGAGGGCGCCAACCTGACGAAGGCCGCGGCCGGCTCGAACCCGCAGACGGGCGAGTGGGTCGTCAATTTCGAGTTCGACTCGCTCGGTACGCGCCGCTTCGCCGACGTGACGCGCCAGAATGTCGGCCGCCCCTTCGCGATCGTGCTCGACGACAAGGTCATCAGCGCGCCGGTCATCCGCGAGCCGATCACCGGCGGTCGCGGCCAGATCTCCGGCCGTTTCACGGCGCGCGACGCGCAGGACCTTGCGGTTCTCCTTCGTGCGGGCGCGCTGCCCGCACCGCTGACCATCGTCGAGGAACGCACCGTCGGCCCTGACCTCGGCGCGGACGCCATCCGTGCGGGCGTGGCCTCGATCCTCGTCGGCATGGCGCTGGTCTTCATCTTCATCGTGTGGAGCTACGGCCTGTTCGGCGTGTTCGCCTGCGTGGGCCTTGTCGCCAACCTGTTCCTGACCGTGGCGTGCCTTTCGGCGCTCCAGGCGACGCTGACGCTGCCGGGCATGGCGGGCCTGCTTCTCACGCTCGGCCTTTCGGTCGACGCGAACATCCTGATCAACGAGCGCATCCGCGAGGAAACCAAGCTCGGCAAGACGCCGTTCGCGGCGATGGAAGCCGGCTTCGCGCGCGCCTTCTCGACGATCGTCGACTCGAACCTGACGACGCTCATCAAGATGATGCTGCTCTTCGCGTTCGGTTCGGGTCCGGTGCGCGGCTTCGCCGTCACCATCACGCTCGGCATCATCACGTCGATGTTCACGGCGACGGTTCTCGTGCGGCTGATGATGGTCACTTGGCTGCGCATGCGCAAACGCGAAGCCCTGCCGGTCTGACGGGGAAGGCAAAGATGATCAGTTTCTATCCCCGCCTGCGGATCTTCCCGAAGAAGACCGACATCAAGTTCATGAAGGGCCGGTTCGCCGGCATCGCGCTGTCGGCGCTGCTGTCGGTCCTTTCGGTCGTGCTCTATTTCCATCCGGGCATGAACTACGGCATCGATTTCAAGGGCGGCATCGTCATCGAGGCGCGCACGCCCGAACCGGCGGATTTCCCCGCCTTGCGCGCGATCCTCGCGCAGCAGAGCGTCGGACAGGCCGGCCTGCAGCAGTTCGGGTCTCCCAACGACGTCCTCATCCGGCTTGAGCGCCAGCCGGGCGACGACGCGGCCCAGCAGCGCGCGGTCGAGCGCGTGCGCACCGCCCTGCAGAAGGCGGTTCCGGGCCTTCAGGTCCGCCGCGTCGAAGCGGTCGGCGCCTCGGTCTCGGAGGAGCTGTTCCGCAACGGCATGCTCGCACTTGGCCTCAGCCTCGTCGCGATGCTGCTCTACATCTGGTTCCGTTTCGAGTGGCAGTTCGGCGTCGGCGCGGTCGTTACGCTCGTTCTCGACGTGACCAAGATGGTCGGTTTCTACGTCGTCACCGATTTCCAGTTCAATCTCGTCGCCATCGCGGCGCTGCTGACCGTGATGGGCTACTCGATCAACGACAAGGTCGTCGTCTACGACCGCGTTCGCGAGAACCTGCGCAAGTACAAGTCGATGACGCTGCGCGACCTGATCGACCTGTCGATCAACGAAACGCTGTCGCGCACCATCGGCACGTCGCTTGCGACCTTCCTCGCCACGCTGCCGCTGGCACTGTTCGGCGGCGAGGCGCTCGAGGAATTCGCCTGGACGATGCTCTTCGGCATCCTTCTCGCCACGTCGTCCTCGATCTTCATCGCGGCACCGATCCTGCTGTTCCTCGGCGAGGATCGCCTGCGTCGCGGCCCGCCGCCGGGCAAGGAAGCCACGGCGCCCGCCGCATCTGCCTGAGCCTGCGCCCGTGGCCGCACCCCCGCCGGCCCCGCATCCCGATCGCAAGATCGTCGACGCCTACGGCAAGGGCGCCTTCACGATCCGCGGCGACGTATTCCGCGGACCGATCGTGCTGCTGCCGGACGGCGTGTTGCCGTGGACGTACGGCGACATCGCCGCTCTGGCGGCCGCCGACTTCGCGCAACTCACCGCACTCGACCCTGTACGCCGGCCGTCGATCCTGCTGATCGGCATGGGGGCGCGCGCCTTGTTCGTGACGCCGGCGGTCCGTGCCGAGTTGCGCGCGGCGGGCATCGTCGCCGACATGATGGATACCGGTGCGGCGTGCCGCACCTACAACGTGCTGCTCGCCGAGGAACGGCGCGTGGCCGCCTGTCTCGTTCCGGTCTGAAACGAAAACGGGGCCCCGAAGGGCCCCGCATCCGTCGTTCGATGGTGGCCGGGTTCAGCCGCTGGCGAGGTTCTGCGCGCCCACCATGCAGTAGAGCATCGGGAGCGAGAACATCGTGTTGACGCGGCTCGTGATCATCGCGGCGCGCGCGGCCTTCTTCTTGGTGTCGGCATCGGCTTCGACCATGCCAAGCGCGATCTTCTGGTTCGGCCAGATGATCATCCACACGTTATAGGCCATGATCAGGCCCAGCCACATGCCCACGCCGATGAGGCGCGCCGGACCGGCCTTGAGCGTCAGCGCGTCGACGATGTAGCCCATCGCCGTGGCGAGCAGCAGGCCCGTGACGACCGTCGCCAGTGCGGCCCAGCGGAACCAGTAGAGCGCCGCCGGCGCGATGACCTTGCCGATCGCCGGCTTCTGCTCGTCGGGGATCTTCGGCATCGACGGGATCTGGACGAAGTTGAAGTACCAGAGCAGGCCGATCCACATCACGCCGGACAGAACGTGTAGCCAGCGGATGAAGAAGGCGCCCCAAGCATGGTCGACGTTGAGCGTGTTCGTGACGAAGGCGACGATGACGGCGATGATCACGCCGTAAATCAGCGCGCGGTCCAGCTTGTCGAGGCCTATCTTTGCGAGGAAATCGACCATTTTCATGTTCTCCGAGTGGGGGGCGGCTTTCAGTCGCCGGCGCGATCCGGCGGATGACCTTGAAGGATCGTCCGGGCCGCACGACGACCGGAACGAATCGCACCTTCTATTGTCGGCGGAACGCCCGTCTGCGTCCAGTCCCCGGCAAGGAAAAGGTTCAAAGTGGGTGTTGTGGCACCGGGGCGCCGGTTCTCTTGTGCCGGCGTGAGACGCAACGTGGCGCGACGTTCCTTGATCACGCGCGCGCGCGGCACGGGCAAGGGCGGCAGGCCGAGCGCGTTCGCGACGTCGCGCCAGAGCAACGCGGCGAGCACTTCGGTCGGCCGATCCACGATTTCGTCGGCCGCGCTGACGGTGACCGACACGACGTCGCCGCGCGCGATGAGCCATTGCGCATTGCCGCCCACGAGCCCGAGGATCGGCAGGCCACCGGGCATCGCCGCAGGCCCGTCGAGACGGTAATGCGCATTGACGATCGGCGAACAGTCGGCCGGCACGGGAAATCCCGGAAGCAGGCGCTGGACGGCGTGCGGCGGCACCGCAAGAAGCACGCAGGCATCGCGGCATTCGACGCGTTCGCCGGAAAAATGGAGCGCGGTCGCGCGGCCGTTCCACAGATCGATCGCGTCGAGCGGCCGGCCGCGCTCGACCGAGACGCCCGCGCGCGCGAGCGCGATCAGCGCGGGCTCGACGAAAGCGCGCGACAGGCCGTTGGCCGCGACGAACGGACGGCAGGCCGCTTCGCCGCGCCCGAAGGTCTGCGCCAGCATTGCGGCAAGCGGCCTGGCCGCCGCCTCGTGCGGGTCGGTGTTGAGGACCGCCGTCGCCAGCGGCGCCCACAGGGCATCGTAAAGCGGGCCCGCCGGATCGAGCCGGTCGGCGACCCGCGCGCGTTCGCCGGCGAAATAGAGTTGCAGCGCTTCCGCATAGTCGGCCGCGCGCGAACCCGGCACGCGGCGGCCCGGCGCCATGATCCACCACGGGATGGGGCCGGCATTGGGCCGGATCGTCCAACGCTCGCCCGTCGCGAGATCGAGGAAGGGGAAGGCCGCGGGCTCGATGCCGACGAGTTCGGCGCGTGCCCCGATCCGGTCGAGGAAGCCGAAGACCTCGGCGTTCGACGAAAGGATCACGTGGCCGCCAT
>JAYRKO010000244.1:0-4699 GCA_041905745.1 Tagaea sp.
TCGCGGCGACGGCCTGGCGGAGCTGCTGGTTGGTGTTGACGATGCGCCGTGCCAGTTCGCGCATGATCTCGACCGCCATCGACGGGAATTCGTTGATGAGGCCCATGAAGTCGTTCTTCTCGATCTTCAGGCACACGAGCGCCTTGTCGGTCGAGGCCGTCACGTGCGCGGTGCGCGGCACGTCGCACAGGATGGCGATCTCGCCCAGGATCTCGTTGCGGCCCATGCGCGCGATGTCGATGCGGCCCTTGGGCGTCTCGATCGAGATGATCGCCTCGCCGTCGAGCACGATATAGGCCGCGTCGCCCGCGTCGCCCTGCTGGAACACGGCGTGGCCGGGCTCGAAGCTCAGGCGCTGGCTCATGAAGGCGAGAAGCTTCAGCTTCGCCGGATCGAGATTGGCGAAGAGCGGAATCTTCTTGAGGGCGTCGGTTTCTTCCTTGAGCGACATCGGATCTTTCCTTCCCGCACCGCCTACTCGGCCGCGAGCATTTCCTTGAGCATGCCCTCGCGGGCCTTGAGATCCTCGACCGGTCCGTCCTGAACGAGCCGTCCGTCCGAGAACACCATCGCGCGCGCGAATTTCGGCACCGCGGCCGCATCCTGCGTCGCCCAGACGAGCGTCGTGCCGCGCGCGGCCTGCAGGATCTGGTCGAGGACGCGCGCCTGCGCCGAGCGGTCCAGCGCCGCGATCGCGTCGTTCATCACGAGGATGTCGGGCCGCTTGGCGAGCGCCCGCGCGATGGCGAGCTTCTGGCGCTGCGGGCCGGACAGGCGCGCGCCCGCCACGCCCGCCTGGAAGTCGAGGCCGATCTCGAACACGCGTTCGCGCAGGCCCAGCGCGTCGAGCACTTCGCGGATCGTCTGGCCGACGGTCGCCTGCGCCTTGGCCTGCCCGTAGGCGACGCGCCCGAACAGGATGTTGTCCTGGATCGTGGCGGCGGCGTTGTAGGCGTCGGGATCGAAGAAGGCGATCTTGGCGCGCGCGGCCGGCGGTAGGCCGTCGGCCAGCGCCTTGCGCACCGCAAGCGCGCGCTGCTTGAACGCCTTGTCGATGAGGCCGAGGCGGTGGCGCGCGTCGACGAGCTTCAGCGGCAGCGAGACGAGCCGTGCGCGGTCCTCGGCGTCCATTTCGGGCAGGCTGCCGTCGGCCTTGACCGGCGTGCGCGCGAGGATCGCCTGATAGACCGGCAGGTCGTCGGCGGCGATGAAGCTGAAGCGGTCGAAGAATTCGTGGCCCGCCGGCAGGTCGGCGAAGAGTTCGACCATCGTCTCGGCGACCTTGCGGCCCATCGCGACGAGCTCGGCTTCCATCCCCTGCGCGCGCAGCACGGCGAGGAAGTCGGGCTGCGTTCCCAGCGCGTCGACCTCGAAGCTCGCGTCGAGCGGCGTGCCGAACAGCAGGTTCTCGCCCAGCGTGGCGTTGTCGTTGTAGGCCTCGGGATCGAACGTCTCGACGAGGCCCTTCAGCGCCGGATCGGCCTGCGCGCCCGACAGGCGTTGGCGGAAGGCGGCGCGCGCGGCGAGGATCGCGTCGGCGACGGCCTTGCGCTTGTTCGGGTCGATGCGCCCGCGCAGGCCCAGCTGGAAAACGTCCTCGGCGAGGTCCACGCGCGTCAGCACCTCGGCCGCCACGCGGTCGAAATCGGCGGCGTCGCTGGCGCCCGCCTGCGCGTAGTCGACCCACTGCGCCTCGACGTCGAGCGGCAGGTTGCCGGCGCGCTCAGCCTCGGCGAGCTGGGCCTTGCGCTGCGCGTCTTCGGTGGGGGAGAGCACGCGCTGGCGAAGCGCATAGGCGAGATTGTCGCGCACGCTCGCCGAGAAGATGTACGCACCCGGCCCGACATAGCCCACGCGCGCGCCGAATTCGGCTTCCGGCAGCGTCGCGAGATCGACCTCGCCCGCGCGCAAACTGCCCGTCGAGGGCAGATAGAGCCGCGCCAGCGTCATCGCCAGCGCCTCGCGCCCGCCGCCCGGCGGGCCGACGACGGCGACATGCTCGCCGTGCGCGATCGTGAAGCCGACGTTTTCCAGGAGTTTCGTCTGCGCGTCTTCCTGCACGCCCAGACCCGTCGCCACGAGCGGCCCGTCGAGGCGCCGCGCCGTATCGTTGGCCGGCCCGTGCAGGTCGGCGGGCACCATGCCTTCCGGCTGGAACTGCTCGATGACCTGTTCGTATTTCTGCTGCGCGTCCTGGGCCTGCTGGTAGTAGTCGAGCAGTTCCTTCCACGGCGCCGTCATGTCCTTGTGCGCGGCGAGTGCGGCCACCAGCGCGCCCAGCGACAGGCTGCCGTGGATCACCAGATAGCCGCCGATGCCGTAGAACAGCAGCGGCGCGCCCTGGTTCAGCGTGTTGTTGATGAACTTCACCAGTGACTTGCGCTGGTAGATGTCGAAGCGGATCCGGTAGACGAGGCCGAAGCGCTCGGAATAGTCGGCGCGCTCCCACGTCGAGGTGCCGAGCGTGCGCACCTCCTGGATGCCGCCCACCGTCTCGCCGATGCGCTCGGAGATCTTGCGCACGACCTTGACGCGCTCCTTGCCCAGCGCCTTCACGCGCTTCTGCAGCTTGGGCACGATGTACGCCTGGATCGGGAACAGCGAGATCGCGGCGAACCCCATCATCGGGTTCTGCACGAACAGGAAGATCGCGATCGTCAGCAGCATGCCCGCCTGCATCAGCGGCTGGACGAAGGCGTCGCCCATGAAGCCGCCGATCTGCTCGACCTCCGAGGTCAGCATCGGGATGAGTTCGCCCGAGGACGTCTTGCGGAAATGCGGCACGGGGAAGCGCAGGATGCGCGCCAGCAGCTGGAAGCGCAGCCGGCGCAGGAGCCGCTCGCCCAGCTTGCCCTTGAGCGAGTTGACGTACTGCTTGAGCCCGCCGTTGATGAGGATGGCGATGAGGAACAGCGCGCAGAGCCAGAACAGGTAGCCGAGCTGGTCGAGATTGAGCCACCCCAGCCCCGCGACATCCACCGGGAACTTGATGCCCCGGGCCTGGATGCCCTGGTTCATGATGTTCTTGGGCAGGTCGAGCGTGACGTAATAGAAGACCTGCGCCGCCGCCACGAGCCCGCAGATGGCCAGCGTGTCGCGCACCGAATAGCGCAGGACGTAGCGGAAGATCGACCGGTCGAGCTGCTCGTTCTTTTCCGTCGCCACCTGCGCGAATCTCCCCCCGGGCCGTCCCGCTCCCCGAAGGCGCGAGATTAGCGGTGCGCTCCGAGCGGCGGCAAGCCGTCCCCGTTCCGGGGGTTCGTCTAATATTTATGCACAGGCCTCCAAGGGGTTGGGGCTCGGACGTATCCTTTAACTAACTGTAGCCGAAAGACAATTCGATGAACCATTGGTCGCTTGGCTTGGCGACCCGATTGCCCCTACTGTTCGGGCGATCAGGGGGGCCGGCCAAGACCGGCGGAGCGGAAGTCCGATGGCCGATATCGGGGGACGCAACGGCGCGAAGCGCGCGCTCCGGACAGACCGGCGCGTGCTCATCTACAGCCACGACACGATGGGGCTGGGGCACCTGCGCCGCTGCCGGACGATCGCGCACGCGCTCGTCGAGGCGGACAAGGACCTGTCGGTCCTGATCCTGTCGGGTTCGCCCATCATCGGGTCGTTCGATTTCAAGGCGCGCGTCGATTTCGTGCGCATCCCGGGCGTCATCAAGCTGCGCAACGGGGAATACACCTCGCTCAACCTGCATATCGACATCGCGCAGACGCTGTCGATCCGCGCCTCCATCATCCGCCACACGGCCGAGGCGTTCGAGCCCGACCTGTTCATCGTCGACAAGGAGCCGCTGGGCCTGCGCGGCGAGGTCGCCGAGACGCTGCACTTCCTCAAGCGGCGCGGCGTGCCGCTCGTACTCGGCCTGCGCGACGTGATGGACGATCCGGCGCTGCTGGAACCCGAATGGCGGCGCAAGAACACGCTGCCCGCGCTGCGCGAACTCTACGACGACATCTGGGTCTACGGCCTGCCGCAGATCTGCGATCCGCTCGAAGGCCTGTCGATCCCGCAGGCCGTGCGCAAGAAGATGAGCTACACCGGCTATCTCAAGCGCGTCATCCCGCAGGGCAATCCGCGCTCGACCGTGGAACTTGCCGAGGCGCGCGAGCAGCCCTACGTGCTCGTCACCACGGGCGGCGGCGGCGACGGCGACGCGCTGATCGACTGGGTCTTGCGCGCCTACGAAAGCGAACAGAACCTGCCGCACCGGGCGCTGCTGGTGCTCGGGCCCTTCATGCAGTCTGAAAAGCAGTCGGAATTCCTCGACCGCGCGGCGCGCCTGGCGCCCAAGGTCGAGGCGATCACGTTCGACGCGCATCTCGAACAGCTCATGACGCGCGCCTCGGGCGTCGTCGCGATGGGCGGTTACAACACGTTCTGCGAGATCCTGTCCTTCGACAAGCCGGCGGTCATCGTGCCGCGCATTGCGCCCCGGCTCGAGCAGTTCATCCGCGCCGAGCGCGCGGAGAACGTGGGTCTCGTGCGCATGCTGCCCGACGACGGCGTGCGCGACACCGCGCGCATGGCGGCCGCCCTGCGCGCGCTCGCCGACCAGAGCCCGCCCTCGGCCGCGGTCGTGCCGGGCCTGCTCGACGGGCTCGAAAACGTCGAACGCCTGATGGCGCGCTGGCTGCCGCGCGCCGACCAGCCGGCCAAGAAGCGCGCGCTGACGCGCTGAAACCCC
>JAYRKO010000245.1:0-4696 GCA_041905745.1 Tagaea sp.
GGCGTCGAGGTCTGGATATCGAGACCCGCCTGGAGGGCCCAGCCCCACGCATTCTTCAGCCGCAGGCTGTTGAAGTTCCGCTCGCTGTTCTGTTCATCGAGGAACATGGTGTAGTTGACGCCCGCGCCTGCATAGGGGCTGAACGTCGACGCCGGCAGCGGGTGATACTGCAGCGTCAGCGTGGGCGGCAGTATCCGGACTGAGCCGAGATCCGTACCGTTGTTGAACGACGGCGCGCCGACCTTGAGGTCGTGGCGCGTCGACGCGGCGATGAGCTCGAGCGCGATGTTCGGCGTCACGAAATACGAAGCGTCGACTTCGAGCGTGGCGGCGCTGAGACCTTTTTCCAGCGTCGCGGCCTTGGCGCCGGTCGCGACGTTGTTGACGGGGCGCTCGTTGTTGTCCGGATTGACCGAAATGCCGCGCAGGCGGACGTTGAAGTCGCCGGCCTGCTTGCCGCGGATCTCCTGGGCGCCGGCGGACGTGCCGACGAGAGCGGTGGCGACGAACGCGGCTGCCGCGAGAAGTCCGGTCTGCTTGCTGATACGCATAGTTCCCCCTTCACTCGAAAAGCCGGACGCCGCATCTCCCCCAAGGCGCGGGATCCGGGTGCCGGAATGTGACAGGAGAATTTGAGACAAATATGCGCCGGATTGTCGCAATCCGCGCGCGGACGCGCAGCGTTACCCGAAATCAACAGTTGGGCTTGGGCAACGGTTCCAGACGTTCGAGTTTCGCCCGGATTACGAACTCCGGATAATCGAACGCGTATTCGGACGCCACGGCGTTGTCCAACATGCGCATCGACGTTTCATATGACGGGATGCCTGTCTTGTCGTCCGGATTGAAATAAGCCATCCGCACGCGCCAACTCGGCCGATTCCCGAGCGTCGCCGCCATCGCCGCGACGGCGGGATCCGGCGCCGTCCGGTCGCCGATGATGGCGGAGACGTCGAGCGCGCCGTCGAGCGTCGCGCCGTCGAACACGGCGCGTGTCACCTGATGCTCGCCGCCTTGCGCGAGGTTGATGAGCAGAAGCGAATGCGCGGTCGGGAACATCGTCCCGGGCGGCAGATCGATCGTTTCGCCCGGCTCGGTGAACTCGGCCTTGCCGCCCTTGTCGGGATCGAGTGCCGCCTTCCCGCGCAGGCTTTCGACGACGTCGCCGTCGCGCATCGTGCGCAGCGAAAACCGATAGCTCGTTCCGTCGCGCGATTCGAAGCTCGTGAACGTGATGTCGGAATCGGTATCGCCGTTGTCGCCGCCCGACATGTGGAAGCGCATCCGCTGCGAGATCGTCCAGCCTTCGCAGACCTCGCCCCACTCGACGACGAGTGCGCCGTCGATGCCGGTCAGCCCGCTGTTGCGCGCTTCGCCGAGGCTCAGCGAATAGGCGGCCCTGTGCGGCGCGACGCTCTGGGCCGCCGCCGGGGCGGCAAGCGCAAGCGCGATCAGCGTGGTGGCGACGACTCGGTCAGGGCGCATCCGAAGCTCCGAAGGAACGGTCGTCCGCCAATATGGCGCAAAGAAGGCCTCGAACCAGTCCGGCAGCGCGGCCGCCGTCCCGTCAGTCCTTCTTCTTGACCGGCGGCAGGTCGTGCTTGATGTGCAGTTCCTTGAGGCGCGCGGGATCGACGCTGTTGGGTGCCTGCATCAGCAGGTCGACCGCACCCTGCGTCATCGGGAAGGCGACGACCTCGCGGATGTTCGGCTCGTCGGCCAGCAGCATGACGATGCGATCGATGCCCGGTGCCGAGCCGCCGTGCGGCGGCGCGCCGAACTTGAACGCGTTGAGCATGCCGCCGAAGCGCGTTTCGACGTCGCTCTTCGTGTAGCCGGCGATCTCGAACGCGCGGTACATGATCTCGGGCAGGTGGTTGCGGATGGCGCCCGACGAAAGTTCGACGCCGTTGCACACGATATCGTACTGGAACGCCTTGATCGTCAGCGGATCCTTGGTGTTGAGCGCGTCGAGTCCGCCCTGGGGCATCGAGAACGGGTTGTGGCTGAAATCCACCTTCCCCGTTTCCTCGTCGAGCTCGTACATCGGGAAGTCGACGA
This sequence comes from Tagaea sp., assembly GCA_041905745.1. Lineage (GTDB taxonomy): Bacteria > Pseudomonadota > Alphaproteobacteria > CACIAM-22H2 > CACIAM-22H2 > Tagaea. The sequence goes on from JAYRKO010000245.1 coordinate 2,062, forward strand.
TCCAGCAGAAGCGGAACTCGTCGCCGGAGATGAGCTCCAGCTCCTCGCCGAGCCGCTTGCGTGCGGCCCCCGCGAACTTCGCCGCGGCGAGGTGCTTCTTGTCGGCGACGAAGAAGACCGCGTCGCCGGGACCGACGCCGGAAATCTCGCGCAGCTTCGCGAGGCGGCCGGCATCGAGGAACTTGGCGATCGGTCCCTTCGCCTGCTCGCCCTCGAACACGATGTAGCCGAGCCCCGGCGCGCCTTCGCCCTGCGCCCAGGCGTTCATCTTGTCGAAGAAGCTGCGCGGGCGGTCGGCGACCTTCGGAACGGCGATTGCGCGCACCGTGCCGCCCGACGCGGCGATACCCGCGAAGACCTTGAAGTCGGATCCGGCGAAAACCTGCGTCACGTCCGAGATCAGCAGCGGATTGCGCAGGTCCGGCTTGTCGGAGCCGTATTTCAGCATCGCCTCGTCGTAGGGGATGCGCGGGAAGCGGCCTTCGGTCACCTTGCGGCCGCGCGCGAACTCGCGGAACACGCCGGCGAGGACCGGTTCGATCGCGTCGAACACGTCTTCCTGCGTGACGAAGCTCATCTCGAAGTCGAGCTGGTAGAATTCGCCCGGGCTGCGGTCGGCGCGCGCATCCTCGTCGCGGAAGCACGGCGCGATCTGGAAATAGCGGTCGAAGCCCGAAACCATCAGCAGCTGCTTGAACTGCTGCGGAGCCTGCGGCAGCGCGTAGAACTTGCCGGGATGCAGGCGCGAGGGAACCAGATAGTCGCGTGCCCCCTCGGGCGAGGACGAGGTGAGGATGGGCGTCTGGAACTCGGTGAAGCCCTGTTCGATCATCCGCCGGCGGATCGACGCGATGACGTTCGAGCGCAGCACGATGTTGGCGTGCAGGCGCTCGGTTCGCAGGTCGAGGAAGCGGTACTTGAGGCGCATTTCCTCCGGATAGTCTTCTTCCTGCGCGACCTGGAAGGGCAGCACGTCGGCGGCGGACTGGAGCGTCGCCTCGTCGATGCGCACCTCGACCTCGCCGGTCGGCAACTTGGTGTTGACGGTCTCGGCGATGCGCGCGACCACGCGGCCGGTCAGCGTCACGACGCTCTCGGGCCGGAAACCTTCGACGGCCGCGAAAAGCGGGCTCGACGTGTCCAGCACGCACTGGGTAATTCCGTAGTGGTCGCGCAGGTCGATGAAGAGCAGGTTGCCGTGGTCGCGCTTGCGATGGACCCAGCCCGACAGGCGGACGGTCTGGCCGACATGCTCGCGGCGCAGCTGGCCGCACGAATGTGTACGATAGGCGTGCATGAAAACGGATTCCCCGATGCGATTCCGGGGGGAAAAGCGCATGTCGCGGCCCCGGTTGTCAACCCCCGGGCTTTGGGCCTTGAGGGGGCGTCCGAGGCGGTGTAACCAGTGGCAATGACTTTGATTTCCGATTCCGCCGGGTTGGCGGCTTTCTGCGAGAGCGTGTCCGGATCGAGCTACGTGACGGTCGACACGGAGTTCATGCGCGACCGGACGTATTACCCCCAGCTCTGCCTCGTCCAGGTGGCGGGCGCCGAGGCGGCCGCGGTCATCGACGCGCTGGCCCCGGGGCTCGACCTGGCTCCGCTGCTGGCGCTGATGGACAATCCGGGGATCCTCAAGGTCTTCCACGCCGCGCGGCAGGATCTCGAGATCTTCTACAACCTCACCGGCCGCGTGCCCTCGCCCCTGTTCGATACGCAGGTCGCCGCGATGGTGTGCGGCTTCGGCGACCAGGTGAGCTACGAGACGCTCGCCTCGCAGCTTGCCCGGGCGCGCATCGACAAGTCCGTACGCTTCACGGACTGGGCGCAGCGCCCGCTCTCCGAACGCCAGATCACCTATGCGCTTTCCGACGTCACGCATCTGCGGCCCGCCTACGAGGCGCTGGCCCGCAAGCTCGCGGCCAACGGCCGCGCGGGCTGGCTGCAAGAGGAAATGGCGACGCTGCTCGATCCCGCGACCTATCGCGTCGATCCCGAAGAGGTCTGGCGGCGCATGCGGCCGCGCGGCGCCAAGCCGCGCTTCCTCGCCGTCATGAAGGAAGTCTGCGCGTGGCGCGAACGCGAGGCGCAGCGTCGCGACACGCCGCGCAACCGCGTCGTCCGCGACGAAACGATCCTCGATCTTTGCGCGCACGCGCCGACGTCGGCCGACGAACTGGCGCGCATGCGGGGGCTTTCGAAGAATTTCGCCGACGGCCGGCTGGGTCAGGAACTGCTGGAAGCCGTCAAGCGCGGTCTAGCACTGGGACCAGGCGAAATCCCCACCCTGCCCGAGCAGCCGGATCTGCCCTCCGGCCTCGGCCCGATCGTCGAATTGCTCAAGGTGCTTCTCAAGATGAAGTGCGAGGAGCACGGCGTTGCGCAGAAGCTGGTCGGCACGACGGCCGATCTCGAGCAGATCGCCGCGTCGGACGATGCCGGCGTGCCTGCGATGGTGGGATGGCGGCGCGAAGTGTTCGGCAACGCCGCCGTCGATCTCAAGTCGGGCAAGCTCGCCTTCACGCTCAAGAACAAGAAGATCGTCCTTCTCCAGCTCTGATGCGATCAGCGCTTTTCCGGCGCGATCGCCCCGATGCGCGCGCTGTGTGCGGCGATTTCCGCCGCCGAATAGCAG
>JAYRKO010000246.1:0-4690 GCA_041905745.1 Tagaea sp.
CTTGTTGACGTGCGCGGGGCGCAGTTCGACGATGTTCTGCGCGACGATGCAGGCGAGCCGGCCTTCCCATTCCGCGGCAAGCTCGCGCATGTCGGCGACCAGCGACAGGAAGGCGGGCGTGCCCGATTCCAGATGCAGCGCCACGGTCGGATCCTTGGCTTCGAGCAGCGCGTCCGGATGCCGGTCGCGGATCGCGGCGCATCGCGCGACGAGCGTCTCGTAATGCTCGACGCCGACCCGCACGCTGTCGAGCGCTGGATTGCGGAAGCGCATCTCGGCGCCGTGCTGGCCCGCCGCGGGCAGGCGCATTTGCAGCAGCGCATCGAGTGCCGCGATGCGCCGGCCGCTGACGATCATGGTCGCGCCGCGCGTGGCGACCGACAGGCGGTGCAGCACGTCGCGCACGCGCGCGTCGACGCGCACGGCGTCGGGCGTGGGGGCGGTGTCGATCAGCGTTCCGTCGAAATCGAGGAAAAACGCGTCGTTCCGGGTGGCATCCATGACACCTCTCGCTTCCGTACGCGGAAGCGATGTGTTGGACGCCGAATGCGGCCCGAATGGGGCGATCGTGGCGGACGACCGCCCGATTTCCGCCTCAATCCTGTTTTTGCGCGACAACTCCGCGACGTATGCGCCGCGCCTTGGCGAAAAGCCGCTGCAGCGTGGCGCCTTCGTCGTGGCGGATCGCCTTCTGCATCAGCGCGATGTCCTCGTAGAGACGGCCCAGCATCTCCAGCACCGCATCCTTGTTCGCAAGGAAAATGTCGCGCCACATGATCGGGTGCGAGGCGGCCACGCGGGTGAAATCGCGGAAGCCCGATGCCGAATAGCGGATGACTTCGGCGCGCAGCGTCGATTCGAGATCGCTGGCGGTATTGACGATCGTGTAGGCGATGAGATGCGGCACATGGCTCACGATCGCCAGCACGCGGTCGTGGTGCTGCGGCGTCATGCGCGTCACGTGGCTGCCCATGCGCCGCCACAGCACCTCGACCGTCGCCGCGACGCGCTTGGGCGTGCGCGGCAGCGGCGTGACGATGCACCAGCGACCCTTGAACAGGTCGGCGAAGCCCGATTCGGGTCCCGAGTTTTCCGTGCCTGCGATGGGATGCGCCGGCACCAGATGCGCGTGCGCGGGCACGTGCGGGGCGAGATGGTCGATCGCCGCGCGCTTGACGGACCCGACGTCGGTGAGGATCGCGCCGGGCTTCAGGCGCGGGCCGACGGCCTTGGCGATGCGCGCGAAGGCCGACATCGGCGTGCAGATGACCACGACGTCGGCATCCGCGGCCGCCTCGGCCGGGCTCGACACGATCCGGTCGGCGAGACCGAGCTTGCGGATCGTGCGCCGCGCGGCCGCACTGGCGTCGCACGCCACGATGCGGCGCGCGGCCCCGCTGCGCTTCACCGCGCGCGCGACCGACGAGCCGATCAGCCCGAAGCCGACGATGGCAAGCGTGTCGACGACGGGCTTCACTTGAGGAATTCCTCGAGTGCGGCGACGACCTTCTTCATCTCGTCTTCCGCGCCGATCGTGATGCGCAGGTGGTTGGGCAGGCCGTAATTGGCGACCGCGCGCGGGATGATCGCGCGCGACATCAGGAATTCGTTGGCGGCCGCGGCCGTGTGCTTGCCGTCGGCGGGGAACTCGACCATCAGGAAGTTGCCGACCGAGGGCAACGCCTTGAGCCCGATGCGCGCGACTTCACCCGTGAACCACGCCAGCATGCGGTCGTTGTGCGCGCGGCACTTGTCCTGGAAGGCGAGATCTTCCATCGCGGCAACGCCCGCAGCCTGTGCGGCGGCGGAAACGTTGAAGGGGCCGCGCACGCGGTTCAGCACGTCGATCACGTTGGCCGGCGCGTAAGCCCAGCCCAGCCGCATGCCGCCCATCGCGAAAAGCTTCGAGAAGGTGCGCAGCATCACCGTGTTGGCGCCCGCATCGACGAGTTCGGTGCCGTTCGAATAGTCGTTGCGGCTGACATATTCGGCGTAGGCCGCATCGACGATGAGCAGCGTGTGCGGCGGCAGGCCGGCGCGCAGGCGCTTCATCTCGGCGAGCGTCACGTACGAACCCGTCGGATTGTTGGGATTGGCGAGAAAGCAGACCTTCGTCTTCGGCCCGGCCTTGGCGATCATCGCGTCGATGTCGGTGCGGTAACCCTTCTCGGTCGCCCACACGGGCGTAGCGCCCGCGGCGTGCGCGGCGATGGGGTACATGACGAAGCCGTACTGGCTGTAGAGCACCTCGTCGCCCGGCCCCGCATAGGCCTTCACCAGCAGGGAGATCAGCTCGTCCGAACCCGCGCCGCACACGATACGTTCGGGATCGAGCGAGAAGCGCTTGCCGATGGCCGCGCGCAGCGCCACGGCACCGCCGTCGGGATAGCGGTGCATCTCGGTGGCCGCGTGCGTTGCGGCCTCGACCGCCTTGGGCGAGGGGCCGAGCGCGCCTTCGTTCGACGACAGCTTGATCGGTTTGGCGCCGCCCGGAACCGACGACTTGCCGCCGACATAAGGCGAAATTTCGAGAACGCCTTGCTTGGGCGCGGGCGCGGTCATCTTGATGCTCCGTTGGATTTGGCCGCAGCCTTGCGGGCCGTTTCGTCGCCGGCAAGGCCCAGCGGCAGCGCATAGCCGCCGGCGACCTTGGTCGCGAGGCCCGCTTCGGCAAGGGCCGCGAGGCGCGCGTCGCCGGGTGCGACGTAGCTTTCGCTCACGGCTAGAAAGATGCGCCGACCGCCGCGCTCGCTTTCGGCAATGACGCCCGAAAGCGCGATGCCGGCCTTCGTGAAGGCGCGCGAAAGGCTCGCCCGGCTCGTCTCGGTCGAAGCGGACACGACCAAAAGGCCGCGATCCCCCTCCGATGCGTCGAACGGCTGGCGTGCGACGACGAGGGCGCCGGGCTGGCGTTCGGTGCCGTCGACCGGCAGGCGCGCCAGCACCTGCAGGCCCGCCGGATCGAGGTCGCGCCACCAGTCGTGCAGCGGCGCGTCCTCGGGTGCGGGCAGAAGGGCAAGCTGCGCGCGGCCGTCGGCGAGGCGCGCGAAGACCTGCGCGGGCGAGCCGGCCGGCAGCAGCGGCGTCGATTGGCCGTAGTGCTGACGGGCGAGCGCCATGATCGACGGATCGGACTCGGTCTTGAGAATCGCGATGGCGAAAGGGCCCTGGAGGCGCGTGAGGCTCGCCATGATGTCGCGCCACAGGCGGACGACCAGATCGGCCGGCAGCGGCTCCTTGATGCGCGCGACCAGCCGGCGAAGGATCGCCTGCTCGCGGCCCGGCCGGGCGAGGCGCGGATCGGTACCGCCTTCCGCCGCCTTGGCGGCCCGGACGTCGTCCATCAGGCGCGCGCGTTCGGCCAGCAGGTCGAGCAGGCGGTCGTCGACCGCGTCGATCCGCCGGCGAAGCTCGGCAAGTGCCGGATTGGCTTGAGAGGTCTGGGACATCGGGCCCGCAGGCATAGCGCAGCGCGCGGCGCATGCGCAATGGGGGTCCCCGGCGGTTTTGCGGGCCGAAGGCTGCGCTTGAAACGGCGGCGGCGTTGGCCCATCTTCGCCGCACCTTCGGACTTCACCGGCGAACCGTCTTTTGAGCGCAAATCCCCGCATCGCGGCGGTCGACACGACCGCGCCGGATTTTCCCGGCAAACGCTTCGAGATCCCGGCTTCGGCGCCGCTGCGGCTCGATTCGGGCGTCGAGCTTGGCCCGGTCACGGTCGCCTACCAGACCTACGGCACGCTCAACGCCGACCGGTCGAACGCGGTGCTGGTGTGCCATGCGCTGACCGGCGACCAGTTCGTCGCCGACCGCAATCCGGTGACCGGCAAGCCGGGCTGGTGGGAAGCGCTCGTCGGGCCGGGCAAGCTCATCGACACCGAGCGCTACTTCGTCGTCTGCGCCAACGTGCTGGGCGGCTGCATGGGCTCGACAGGGCCGTCCGCCGTCAATCCCGCCACGGGCAAGCCGTGGGGCCTCGATTTTCCGGTCATCACGATCGGCGACATGGTGAAGGCGCAGGCCCGCCTCGTCGACCATCTGGGCATCGACAAGCTTTTCTGCGTCATCGGCGGCTCGATGGGCGGCATGCAGGTGCTCGAATGGGTGTCGGCCTATCCCGAGCGCGTCTTCGCCGCCGTGCCGGTGGCCACGTCGTACCGCCACTCGGCGCAGAACATCGCGTTCAACGAGGTCGGCCGGCAGGCGATCATGGCCGATCCGGACTGGCAGAACGGCGCCTACCAGCTTTCCGGCATCACGCCGCACCGCGGCCTTGCCGTCGCGCGCATGGCCGCGCACATCACCTATCTTTCCGAAACCGCGCTGCACCGCAAGTTCGGCCGTCGGCTGCAGAACCGCGCGCAGCTTTCCTACGGTTTCGATGCCGACTTCCAGGTCGAAAGCTATCTGCGCCATCAGGGCTCGACCTTCGTCGACCGGTTCGACGCGAACTCGTATCTCTACATCACGCGCGCGATGGACTATTTCGACCTGCAGGCCGAGCACGGCGGCTCGCTGCCCGAGGCCTTCGCGGGCACCAAGACGCGCCTGTGCGTGGTCAGTTTCACGTCCGACTGGCTGTTCCCGACGCCGGAAAGCCGCGCGCTCGTCCACGCGCTCAACGCCGCGGCCGCCAACGTCTCGTTCGTCGAGATCGTCTCGGACAAGGGCCACGACGCCTTCCTGCTCG
>JAYRKO010000247.1:0-4687 GCA_041905745.1 Tagaea sp.
AGCCCCCTACAAGTGAGTGGAATTCATGGCTGCATCGCCCCTGCGCAATCTTCCGCCGATTTCGGCGCTGCGCGCCTTCGAGGCGGCCGCACGCCTCAAGAGCTTCACGATGGCGGCCGACGAGCTGGGCCTGACGCAGAGCGCGATTAGCCACCAGATCCACAGCCTCGAGGACCAGCTCGGCTTCGAACTGTTCCATCGCGAGCCGCGCCGCATCGTGCTGACGGTCAAGGGCGAGAAGCTTGCGGCTTCGGTGCGCGACGGGCTGGGGATCGTCGCGCAGGCGCTGCGCGAGCTTGCGCGCGCGGACGCAGGGCCGCGCCTCACGGTCTCGACGCTGCCGGGCTTCGCGGTCAAATGGCTTTTCCCGCGCCTGATCCGTTTCGACGAACGCCATCCCGACATCGAGCTCGCCATCGCGACGACGGGCCAGCTCGCCGACTTCTCCGCAGGCGAGGTCGATGTCGCGATCCGCTACGGGACCGGCCGCTACCCGGGCCTCCATGTCGAGAAGATCCTCGACGAGGACATGTTCCCGGTCTGCGCGCCGCGCTTGCTGAAGGGGCCCAAAGCGATCCGCACGCCCGCCGATCTGGCGCGCGCACCGCTTCTGCACGACGACATCCTGCCGCTCGACGGGCGCACGCCGGGCTGGCAGACATGGCTCGATGCGGCAGGCGTATCGGGCGTCGATCTCGCGAAGGGGCGGCGCTTCGGCCAGTCGAACATGTCGGTGCAGGCCGCCATCGAGGGGCTGGGCGTGGCGCTCGGCCGCACGCCGCTGGTGATCGACGATCTTGCCGCCGGTCGTCTCGTGCGGCCCTTCGACGTCGCCGTACCCAGCGGTTACGCGCATTATTTCGTCTGCCCGGCGCGCGCATTGGGCGTACCGAAGATCGCGGCGTTCCGCGAATGGCTGCTGGAAGAGGCGCGCGCTTCCGCCCGGCTGCGGCCGGCCGCCTAGCGGGCGAATGCGGCGCGAAAGCGCCGGCGCGTCTCCGCGCCGTGGATATACGCGTAATCCTGCGGGCTCGGCTCGCCGGCGACGATCTTGAGCGCGCGGAAGATCGGGCCGGGTGCCGACAGGATGGCCGGGATCGCGGCTTCGAACGCGTCGAGCGTGTCGATGGTGCCGGTATCGGCGATGCCCGCACCACGCGCGATGGTTGCGAAATCGAGCGCATCGCGGCCGGGCAGCGGATGGCTGCCGTTGGCCTCGTAAACGCCATTGACGAACACCAGATGCGCGAAGTTCCGCGGCGCGGCGGCGGCCACCGTCGCAAGACTGCCCAGATTCATCAGAAGGCTGCCGTCGCCGTCGAGGACGACCACGCGCCGACCCGGCTGTCCGAGCGCAAGCCCGAGCCCGTGTGAGGAGGCGAGCCCCATCGCCCCGATCGAAAGATAGTTGAGGTCTCGCGGCGCCACGCGCATCCAGTCGAACCCGGCCTGATAGGTTCCCACGACGGCTTCCTCGCGCACCGCGCGTGCAAGCAGCTTCAGGCATTCGTCGCGCTTCATCATGCCGAAGCCTCCGGCGGCAGGGGCGGCTGGCCGATCAGGATGCAGACCGGTCGCGACAGGGCGTAGGCCTTTTCGATGGCGGGTGCGATCGCGGCAACGTCGATGTCCGTCTCGATGAGATGGCGGGCAATACCCATCGCGTCGAGAATCGGTTCGACGATGTTGACGGAAACCTTCTTCGATTTCGACGGTGCGACGCCCGGTTCCTTGCCCTGCAGACCGACGAGCATGACGACCGGCTGCTCGTATTCGACGGCGACCGCGCGGATGGCGTTGACCGAATCGAGAAAGCCCGTCTGCTGGATCAGCAGCGCCGACCGCTTGCCGGCGAATGCGAGGCCCGTGCAGATTGCGATCCCCTCGTCTTCCTTGCAGATCCGCACGAGGCGGAAATCCGGATCGCGGGAGACGGGCCACAGCAGCCCGTCGCTGGTCACGATGTCGGGCAGAGCGACGACGAAGCCGACGCCCGCCGATTTCAGCGCCGCGATGATGCTTGCGCCGCGCGGCGCCGCACCGCTCACGGCTCGCCTCGCAGGTAGACACCCAGCGCGTCGAGCGTGGCGCCCGTGTCCTCGGGCGTGCCGATGCCGATGCGCAGTTCGCTCAGGTGCTCGGGATCACGCCAGTCGCGCACGAAGATACCCTTGGCTTCGAGCGTGGCCATCGCCTTCGCCGCCGGGCCATCGAGCACGCACGACACGAAGTTCGCCGCACTCGGCATCGTCCGAAGGCCGAGCTGCGCGAGACCTTTGGAAAGCCGCGCGCGTTCGGTCGCGATCCTGTCGAGCATGGTCGCGAGGTAGGCCTCGTCCTCGAAAGCGGCAAGCGCGCCCGCCTGGCTCAGCGTGGGTACGTTGAACTGGAGCTTCGCGCGCCGGAAAGCTTCGGCGACACCGTCGTCGCCGCATAGCGCATAGCCCACACGCAGGCCCGCGCACGCGTAGGCTTTCGAGAACGTCCGCGTGACGAACCACGGCCCCTTGCGCGCGCGAAGGATCGACAGCACGTCGGGCCCGCCGGCGTGGCGGCCGAATTCGCAATAGGCCTCGTCGACGTACAGCAGAACGTCGTCGGGTACGCCTTTCGCGACGGCGGCGAGCGCTTCGCCCGTCATCATGCCGCCGGAGGGCGGATTGGGTGTGCAGCACACGACGAGGCGGGTGCGCGGCCCGATCGCGGCAAGCAGTCCGTCGGCGTCGCAGGCCCCCTGCGCGTCGATCTTCACACGGCGCACGGCAGCGCCGGCAAGTCGCGCGGAAAGCGCGTAGCGCGGGAAGCTCGGCGCGGGTATCACGGCCTCGTCGCCCGGAGCGAGCGTCACGACCGTCGCGAAATGGATGAGCTCGTCGCTGCCGCAGCCGAGCACGATGCGCCCTTCGGGAATGCCGGTCGCCGAAGCGAGGCGTCGCACGAGCGCGCGCCCGAAAATGTCGGGATAGCGGTTGATGTCGTGCGTCGCGGCGGCGATCGCTTCGGCGACGCGCGGCGAGGGCGGGTAGGGCGATTCGTTGAGATGGATGAGCCGCGGCCGCGTCGCTGCATCGGGAAAGTCCGCGAACGTCACTGGCCCGCGATAGGGCGGGAGGTTCCGGACGTTCGCGGTGGCCCAGTCGAGCGACGCGGGCGACCCGGGGGGTGTGGCGGTCGTCGTCATCAGTGGCGGCGTTCCGGTTCGAATGACGCCCGACGTTAGGATGGCCTTGCCGAAGCTGTCGAATGAGTTCGAATGGGCCTCGGAACGGCGCGGTTCATGCGCGGTCGCGCCGGGCGACGGCGGCCCGCAGCAGGCGGGCTAGCGTGACGAGGACGGGCGTGGCGATGCCCGATCGCCCTCCGATCTCGGCCGGCGCGTCGAGCAGGGCGGCGATCTCGAGCGGTCGGCCGGCCTCGAAATCCTGCAGGGTCGATGTCTTGAACGGCCCGAGCCGGCGTGCGGCCTCGAGGCGGGCCTCGACGTCGACGTCGAGCGGGCTGCCGGCGGCCCCGGCGACGGCCGTCAATTCGCGGATCGTGTCCGCGCAGATCGCGCGCAACGCCGGATCGTCGAGAATCCCGACGACTGTCGCACCTGTCAGCGCCGATACGGAATTGAAACCGGCGTTGCCGAGCAGCTTCATCCATACATCGCGGCGGATGTCGTCGGACTCGTCGACGTCCATCCCCGCCATTCGCAGGATGCCGGCCACCGCCGCCACGTCCGGTCCGGCATCGGCACGCGCGCGGCCGAGCACGAGGTGCTTGCCCGTCGGCCATTCGATGACGCCCGGCCGCGGTCGGGCGGCGGCCATGTAGACGACGCATCCCACGATGTTCTCGGGCGCGAAGGCGGCCGTCAGATTGCCGTCGGGATCGAGGCTTTGCAGGCGTTCGTTCCCGCGGGCGTCTCGCGTACCGAGGAAATACCACCACGGAATTCCGTTGATGGCGGGCAGGAGAGCCGTCCGCGGCCCGACGAGCGGGCGGAGGATCCCGACCATCGCCGGCCAATCGTGCGCCTTCGCCGTGCCGATGACGACGTCGCAGGGGCCGATGCCGGCCGACGATTCGACCACGCGCGGGCGCGATGTCTCTTCTCGGCCCTGGCGCACGACGCGCAGGCCATCGCGCGCGATCGCACGGGCAGTCTCGTTGCGCGCGAGCAGGATGGGTTCAAGGCCGGCGAAGGCAAGAGCGTGCGCGATCGCTCCGCCGATCGCGCCTGCGCCGACGACGGCGATGCGCATGCAACCTCTGGGACTTCAGCCGGCCCCGACCGTCCGGGTCCAGCGTTGTGTGGTGTCGTCGAGATTAAACACGTTGAGAGCGGCCGGCGCCACAATCGCGGTATCCGTCGCACTCGGGCCGAACGCGTCCTCGCATGTTGGGGCGTCTGCGTGCATCGCGGCGGGCTAGACGGCCGAATCCGGGAACTTCGCCTTCAGGTCGGCCTTGATCCGTGCCGTGCGTTCCTCACCCTTGAGGCCGTCGGCCGCGAAATAGATATCCGCCACCTGCTGCTGCAGCGAGCGCATCAAAGCTTCGTCGTCGTTCGATTTCGCGACCTTCAGCACCGTATCACCGCCGTAGGTGGGGAAGGGATTCTCGGGGGAGCCGCCGACCTGCGCGATCTTCTCGCCCTTTGCGACCGCGCGGATGTCGCGGCGCAGCTTGCGGCGAAGCA
>JAYRKO010000248.1:0-4681 GCA_041905745.1 Tagaea sp.
CCGCAGGTACGGTTCCGCAATGGCGCGCGGTGCTGACCGCGCAGACGGGCTCGGCGAACGGTGCGGAATCCCTCGCGCTCGACTTCTCCTTCGGCACGACCGTGGGCGTCGATGCGGGCCTGCCCGTCTCGGTCAACGTGCAGTCGACGAACGCCGCCACCCTTTCCGCCGCGACGTCCGGCGGGCGCGTCACCCTTGGCTATGCGGCCCCCGGTGCGACGCCAGCCCCCCTCCAGCAGATCGCCGTCGAATTCGGCGCGCCGGCAGCCGGCGGCGGACCGTCGCAGCTGGGCACGCCCGGCGGCCTCACCTCGTTCGGGGCCCCCGGCATATCGATTTCGAAGGCTTCGGCCGACGGCTATCCCGCCGGCAGCTTCGCCGGCGCCGGCATCGACGCCAACGGCCAAGTCTACGCGGCGTATACGAACGGCCAGCGCGTCGCGCAGTATCAGGTCGCCGTCGCGAACTTCACCAATTCCGGCGGCCTTCTCGCAGCCGACGGCGAAGCGTTCCGTGCCGCCAGCGCCGCAGGCGTGCCGATCGTCGCCGCCGCCGCGGGCGGCGACGTGGCGCCGGGCGCGCTCGAAGGCTCGAACGTCGATCTCGGAACGGAAATCACGCGCTCGCTCGTCGCGCAGCGCGCATATTCGGCAAGCGCGCGCCTCGTCGCGACCAGCGATGAAATGCTGAAAGAATTGATGCGCGTCAGACGCTGAGCGTCGACGGTTTCGCGCCCCGGAGGGCAGGTTTGGGCTTCAGGCTCGTCTCCGAAATGCGGCTCAATCCCGCCTCGGGCTCGGTTCCGGCCGAGCTTTCCGAAATGTTCCGGTATTGGGACGAACGCCGGAGAGGCCGGGCGATGCCGGCGCGCGCGGACATCGATCCGTTCGATCTGCGCACTCGGCTCGGGCGCATCCATCTGCTCGACGTCGAGGGACCGGACACCTTCCGCTATCGCGTCTACGGCAGCCGCATGACGAATCCGGACGCGCGCGACATGACCGGCCGGACGACGCGCGACTATTCCGACGAAGCCTTCGGCGACATGGTCACGCGCCACCTCGCACAGTGCGTGGCCGAACGCGGCCCGGTTTGCCACGAGATCGAAGGCCGGCTCGACGCCGATCCCTACGCCTATACGCGCCTTGCCCTTCCGCTCACCGGTCCGGACGGCGAAGTCGCGATGATCCTCGTCGGGTCCGTCCGCCGCGCGATCCCCGTGCGTGTCCAGCGGGAAATCGGCTAACCCGCGCCGGCGGCGGCGGGCATGTCGACCGTAAAGCGCGTGCCGCGGCCCGGTTCGCTGACGAAAGAAATCGTTCCGCCCATCTCGTCGACGAGGCGACGCACGATCGACAACCCCAGCCCGGTACCCTCCGTTGCGGTGAACTCGGCTCCGAAGCGGTTGAACGGTTCGTAGAGCCGCGCCTGGTGCTCGGCGGGAATGCCGCGGCCGGTATCCTCGATCTCGAATCGGATCCGCCCTTCGATCCGGCGCACGCGCACGCGCACGCGTCCGCCGTCGACGTTGTACTTGACCGCGTTCGACACGAGATTGAGCAGTATCTGGCCGAGGCGCTGGCGGTCTGTTCGGGCGACGAGTGGCACATCGGGAATGTCGGTTTCGATCCGGATCGCGCGCCGGGTAGCTTGCGGCTCCATAAGATGGACGGTCTCCGCAACCAGCTCGCGCGCGCCGAACTCGGCGGTTTCGAGCTGGATCCGGCCGCTTTCGACCGCTGCGAGGTCGAGAACTTCATTGACCAACGTCAGAAGGCGTCGACTGCCCTCGAGAATGTAACCGACATAGGATTTCTGGCGCGCCGTCAGCGTTGCGTCGCGATCGAGCTGCAGCATCTGCGCGAAGCCGTCGACGGCGTTGAGCGGCGTACGCAGTTCGTGACTCATGTTCGACAGGAACACAGATTTCGCGCGGCTGGCCGACTCCGCGCGTTCCTCGGCCGCATGCGCCGAGGCAGCCGACAGCGCCAATTCGCGACGCACCTCGCCGTCGCGTTCGATGCGCCGCGCAAGCTGCCAACCGGCGAAAAGTACGGCGCCGATCGCCACGCCGCCGAGCACGAAGGTTCGAAGAAGATAGTCGTACCATTCCGACCGGATCGAAGCGTAGGAAACGCTGTTCGTCGCGACGAGCGGATATGGCGCGATCATGGTGAACACGGCGAGCCGTTCGTCTTCCGGCATGCCCAGCGGATTGGCGGCGCGAAACCGCCCCTTTTCCGCATTGCCGGTGATCGCGTCGAGGACCGCACCGTTCGCCGGGCGGCGGCCGGTGCAGGGCGGGCCGCCGGCAGTGCGGATCAGGCAAGTGCCGCTGCGCAGGTAGAGCCCGTAGGTCCGGCCGTCGACAGACGCGGTTCCGCGATAGAGCGCGTCCAGCAGCGCAAGATCGATACCGACCAGAACGATTCCGCCGAACGAACCGTCCGGACCGTCGACGCGCCGGCTGGCCGGCATCAGCCACCGGTCGTCGAGGACGGCACGGAATGGTTTGCCGACGAATAGGCCCGCATCGGTTCTTGCGACGTGCATGGTAAATTGCGGCAACCCGGCGACCGGCGAGCCCAGCAGCGCACGAGTCGTGGATGCGTGGACGCGGTTGCCCTCGGAATCGACCCACGAAATCCCGGCAAGAATCGGCGAGACGTGCTGGAGAGCGGCGAGATACGTGTTCGGATCGCGGACCGTCCGCTGCGCGCCCAGATAGTCGGCATAACCTTCCGCCGCCGCCTGCGCGACGACGTCGACGATTTCGAACGTGCGCCGCACGTTCTCCGCATGGACGAAATTGAGTTCCGACAGCCGCGCGGCGGCATGCTCCTCGGCAGACGTGCGCTCCCGGGCGGCATCCACGCCGACCACGGCGGCGACGGCGAGCGAGATCGCGACTGTCCCAACCCGCACGAGCTTCGGCACCGGAACCTCCAGGGAATCGGAGCGCATGCCCGGCCGCCCTCTGGACGGCCTGCGCCGGCGAAGGAAGCCTCCCAGAAATCCACGACCGGATCAACCGAGCGACCGGGCGCCTATTCTTCGAGCGACGTCCAACGCGCTTCGTTCGCACCCGAGCGGATCGCCGCGTCGATGAACGCCATTCCGCGCACGCCCTCGTCGATGCCGGGAAAGGTGGCGCCGCCGGACGCTTCGGTACCGGTACGCAGCGCGACGATCGCACGTGCTGCTTCGGTGTAGATCGTCGCGAACGCTTCGAGGTAGCCCTCCGGATGGCCGCCCGGAATGCGCGTGACGCGCGCGGCCTCGGGGCGTGCTGCGGCCGACGCGCGCGTGACGATGCGCGGCGCTTCGCCCAATCGCGCGACGCGCAGCGAATTGGGCTCTTCCTGCCGCCATTCGAGGCCGGCCGTCTCGCCGTAGACCCGCAGGCGCAGCCCGTTCTCGTGCCCGACCGCGACCTGGCTTGCCCAAAGGCCGCCTCGCGCGCCGCCCGCGAAGCGCAGCAGCATCTGCGCATTGTCGTCCAATTGCCGGCCCGGCACCGTCGCCTGCAGGTCGCATGCGACGGCCATAACGCGATCGCCCGCGACGAATTCGGCCAGATTGAAAGCGTGCGTGCCGATGTCGCCGAGCGCACCGGCCGGACCGCTGCGTGCGGGATCGGTGCGCCAGGCGGCCTGCTTCTGGCCGCTTTCCTCCAGCCGCGTCGACAGCCAGTCTTGCGCGTATTCGACCTGCACGACGCGCACTCGGCCGATTTCGCCGGCCGCCACCATCGCGCGCGCATGGCGGACCATCGGGTAGCCCGTGTAGTTGTACGTGATCGCGAAGACGCGGTCGCTTTTCGAGGCAATGGCCGACAGCTCGCGCGCCTCGGCGAGCGAGACCGCCAGCGGCTTGTCGCAGATCACGTGGACGCCCGCGGCGAGGCACGCCTTCGCCGCCGGGACGTGGACGTGGTTGGGCGTGACGATCGCCACCGCCTCGATCCCGTCGGCGCGCTTCGCCTCGCCCGCCAGCATCGCCGCATAGTCCGGATAGCTGCGTTCGCGCGGCAGGCCCAGCGCCAGCCCCGAGCGGACGGACTTCTCCGCGCTCGACGACAGCGCACCGGCGACGAACTCGTACTTGTCGTCGAGGCGCGCGGCGATCCGGTGCACCGCGCCGATGAACGCGTCCTCGCCGCCGCCGATCATGCCGAGACGGATGCGCGGGGCGGGCGCGCTCATCGCTTCGCGGTCCCGATCAGGCGCGCGATCTGCCCGGCATCGACCGACCCGCCCGCGAAATCGTCGAATGCCTTGTCGGTCGTACGGATGATGTGGCGAGCGATGAAGGGGGCACCTTCGCGCGCCCCGTCTTCGGGATGCTTCAGGCAGCACTCCCATTCCAGCACCGCCCAGCCCGAATAGCCGTGCGTGGCCAGCCGCGAGAAGATACCCGAAAAGTCGATCTGCCCGTCGCCCAGCGAACGGAACCGGCCCGCGCGGTTGAGCCACGGCTGGTAACCGGAATAGACGCCCTGCCGGCCGCTCGGGTTGAACTCGGCGTCCTTCACGTGGAAGGCGCTGATCCGCCCGGCGTAGATGTCGATGAATTCGAGATAGTCGAGCTGCTGCAGCAGGAAGTGCGACGGATCGTAGTTGATCTTGCAGCGCGGATGGTTGCCGGTCTGCGCGAGGAACATCTCGTAGGTGATGCCGTC
>JAYRKO010000249.1:0-4681 GCA_041905745.1 Tagaea sp.
TCTCGCGTGCCGCCAGATCGATGATCCGCTCGATCGCGTAGGTCGCATCCGGCCGGCCGGCGCCCCGATAGGGCGCCGTCGGAACCGTGTTCGTGAGGACACCGCGCACTTCGGCCGCGACGAGGGGCGTCCGGTAGACGCCGGCAATACCGCCGATGTTGGTAATCGGGCCGAGAGAGCGATGGGAAACATAGGCGCCGACATTGACGTCGTATTCGACGAGCAGCGCCTGGAAGATCCCGCCTTCGTCCAGCGCAAGGGTCGCGCGTATCTGCACGTCGCGCGCCTGGTCGTCGGCAAGAAACGTCTCGGTCCGCTCGGCGACCCAGCGAACCGGCTGCCCGAGCCGGCGGGCTGCCCAGCACACGGCTACGTCCTCGCGGAAGATATCGGCTTTGAGCCCGAATGCGCCGCCGACGTCACCGGCAACGACCCGTATCCGCGCTGGATCGACGCCCAGCCGAGCGGCAAGACCGTCGCGAAGGGCGAACGGGCTTTGCGTCGCCGCAACGACCTGCAAGCCGTCGCCGTCGGGCGAGGCGAGGATCGCACGCCCTTCCATCGGATTGGCCGCGACGCGCGAGACGGCATAGGACGCTCGGACCGAGCGAGCCGCGCCGGAAATGGCGACGTCGACGGCCGCACGATCGCCGCCGCGCCAGAGGTAGGCCACGTTGTTCGCCGCTTCCGGCCAGATCGCCGCCGCACCGGGTCCGCGTGCCGTCGCGCAGTCGGTTGCCGACGGCAGGGGCGCGTATTCGACGGGGATCGCTTCGATCGCGTCCATTGCGGCGTGGGCCGAACGCGCGACGACCATTGCAATCGGCTCGCCGCCATGCCGGACGACACCACGTGCCAGGATGGGGCGGGGCGTGCGGGCCGCGGGCGATCCGTCGTCGCGCGAAAGCGTCAGGGCGGACGGGAGATCGGTGACGCCGTCGGCATCGAGATCTGCACAGGTATAGACAGCGACGATGTCCGGCATCGATAGCGCCGCCGAAATATCCATGCCCCGGATCCGAGCGTGCGCATGCGCACTGCGCAAGAACGCGGCGTGGAGGGCGCCGTCGGATCGGTGATCGGCGGTGAAGCGTCCCGCACCGCGCAGGAGCCGGTCGTCTTCCAGTCGTCCCGGACCGCTCATGCGGATTTCCCCAATGCCGCGACTTCGCCGAGAATCCAGTTCTCGAAACGCCTAACCTTGCCGATGCCGCGAAGCCGGGCCGGATAGATGAGGTAGTAGGACCAGGCCGTCGGTACGCGCAGCGAAAACGGCGCGACGAGCCGTCCCGACTTCAGGTCGTCGGCGACGAGTGCCGTTTGCGCCATCGCCACGCCGAGACTGTCGAGTGCGGCCTGATAGGCGAGACTGGAGTTTTCGAACTTGAGGCCGCTGTTCCCGTCGACGCCCTTGACCTTCGCCGCCGCCAGCCATGCGGGCCAGTCGTGCGGTCGATGCAGCGAGCAGAGCAGCGTATGGCGGGACAGGTCGCCGGGCCGCTTGAGCGGGCGGCCGCGGCGCAACAGGGCGGGGCTGCAGACCGGCGTCAGGGCTTCGCCGATCAGGCGGACGGCGACGACGCCCGGCGGCGGGCGCTCGCCGGAATGGATCGCGACGTCGATTTCCTCGCGGTCGAAATCGACGGGCATATGCGACGTCGTGATCTGCACGTCGAGATTCCGGTCGGCGGCATGCAGTCGGGCGAGCCGCGGGACGACCCAGCGGATTGCGATGGTGGGTGGGAGCTTAATGCGAAGCGTTGGCGAATCGGCCGCTCCGAAGACCGAAGAGGTCGCGTTCTGGATGCGCTCGAACGCGTCGCGCAGCGCCCTGAAATAGGCTTCGCCTTTCGCGGTCAGTTCGATCGCGCGGAAATGCCGATGGAAGAGCTTTGTGCCGAGTTCGCGTTCCAGTCCCGCGACGTGACGGCTGACGGCGCCCTGCGTCACGTTGAGCTCGCTCGCCGCCTTTGTGAAGCTGAGGTGGCGTGCGGTCGCCTCGAAGGCGCGCAGGGCGTTGAGCGCCGGATAGGGGCGGGCTGCGGGCATGTCGTCTAGATGCGCCGGTGCAGACGTCTGTCGATCGCGAGAAGGATGCTGCTCACGATTGCCGCAAACGTGACGAGTACGAGCGTGACCGACATGATCACGTCGACATTGTGCAACCCGATCGCATTCATCAGCATGTAGCCAAGACCGCGCTGCGAGGCGAACATCTCGCCAAGTATGGTGCCGATGAGGGTCAGGGAAAGACCGATGCGGATGCCGGAGAAGATCTCCGGCAGGGCGGCCGGGATGAGGATCTTCGTCGCGATTTCCCGCGAACTGTAGTCGAGGACGCGGCCGGTCTTCACGAGGATGGGGCGCACGTTGCGTACGGCATTGATCGTGAAAAGCGCGATCGGAATGAAGCCGTGTAGCGCGCCGAATGCGATCTTCGCCGAGATTCCGAGACCGAAGGTGAGCAGGAGGATTGGATAGAGGGTAACCTTCGGTACGGAGTAGAGTGCCACGAGCATCGGTTCGAAAACCTGGCCGGCAAGCTTCCTGAAGCCGAGTACGAGACCGATCGACAGGCCGATCGAAACGGCCAAGACGATCGCGGCCGCGAAGGCCTTCATTGATTCGGCGACGTGAGGCCAGAATGTCGGCCGCTCGAAAAGCGCCGCGGTATGGCGCACCGTATCGGCAGGCGACCGCAAGGCGACGTCGCCGACGATCCAATAGAGGACCTGCCAGACGACGAGGACGAGCATCACCATCATCGAAGGGCCGCGCCAGGCGTGCATGCGGTTCATCGCAACCCCCGTCGACGCAGCAGGCGCTTCTCCCAGATCCCGACCGCCAGATTGATCGAGATGGAAACGATCAGGATCAGGAGTATCAGCGGATACATCGTCTTGTTGTCGAAATTCGTATAGGCGAACGATATTTCGAACCCCATCCCTTCGCCGGACATGACGAACTCGGATCCGATGACGCCGATCAGCGAGTAGGCAAGCGCGAATTTGACGCCGGTCAGCACGTAGGGTGCGGCGTAGGGGACGGTCACGCGCACCGCCGTCTCGAGCGGGGTCATGCGGACGATGCGCGCCGTCTTCAGCAGCGCGCGCGGCACCCGGTCGAGGCCGTTGAGCGTGTTCACGATAACGGCGATGACGCCGAGCATGAAGGCGATGATGATCTTGGGGACGTTGCCGAGCCCGAAGAGGATGATGAGGAGCGGGTAGAAGGCGAGAACCGGAATGGCGTAGTAGGTGGCGAACAGGGGGTCCAGCGCCTCGCGCAGCAGTTTGAACCGCTGGATGGCGACGGCCGCGCAGATGCCGACGCTGACGGCCATCGCGAACCCGACGGCGGCGTTCGACAGCGTCTTGGCGATGGCCGCGTTGAGCTTGCCGGCCGCCAGCAGCCGCCACAGGTCGACTGCGATCTGGGTCGGCGGCTGCATGGTGAAATTGTCGATGATGCCCCGCCGGCACATGAATTCGATGGCCGCCACGAAGACCGCGAGCACGAGGACGCGCAACAGGGCGGGCCAGCGGCTCACGCCTTTTCCTCCGGCTTGCCGATCGCCTTCAGCGATTCCGAGCGGAGCGACTTCCACAGCCGCGCCGTGATTTCGCCGAACTTTGGCGTTTCCACGACCCGGCTGTCGCGGTCGCGGCTCCAGCCGGTCTCGATCAGATCGATGATACGGCCGGGTCTGGCGGACATGACGCCGATGCGGTCGGCAAGCATCGCCGCCTCGTCGAGCGCGTGCGTGATGAGGAAAATCGTGGCACCGGTCTGCCGCCAGAGCTTGAGGACTTCCTCGCCCATCAGCAGCCGCGTCTGCTGGTCGAGCGCGCCGAACGGTTCGTCGAGCAGGATGAGGCGCGGGGCCATGACGAGGGTGCGCGCGATGCACACGCGCTGGCGCATGCCGCCGGAGAGCTGGGCGGGATAGGCGCCGGCGAATTCGGTCAAGCCCATCATCGCAAGTGCCCGCTCGACGCGCGCCTTTCGCTCGATCTCCGGCAGCGCCAGCTTGCGCAGCCCAACTTCGATGTTCCCGACGACCGTCAGCCAGGGAAACGAGGCGTCTTCCTGGAAGACCACGCCGACGCCATCGGGTACGCGCGACCCGATCGAGTTTCCCTCGAAAAGGACTGTTCCCTCGCTGGGCGACGACAGCCCGGCGAGAATCTCCAGAAGGGTCGACTTTCCGCAGCCGGACGGACCGACGACCGCGAAGAATTCGCCCTTGCGGAGGTCGAGGTCGAGGGGGCCGAGGGCGTGCACGACGCCGCCCGCCCCCTCGCGCTCGAAGCGCTTGGCAACGGCCTTCAGGCTGACATGGACGTTGCTCACGAAAGCGCCCCTTTCCGTCACTCGATGACCTTCTGCAGGTCCGCCGGCAGGAACTGCGTGTCGATGATCGCCTTGTAGTCGACCTCGCCTTGGATCGCGCCGACCATGCGCTGGACCTCGATCATCCGCTTGAGACCTGCGAGATGGATCTGCCCTTCGCCCCAGTAGGGGATGCCGTTCGTCTTGGATCCGGTCAGGAAACGGACGGCCGACTTCGCGACCTCGACGTCGATGTTGTAGTGCTTGGCGACCATCGGGGCCGCCTCATCCGGCTTCTCGTGCATGAACTGGACGGCCTTGCGGCGTGCGCGGATCACGGCGCGGATGA
>JAYRKO010000250.1:0-4680 GCA_041905745.1 Tagaea sp.
CCATCGGGATGGAGGGCGGGATGATCGGGCCGATCACCGCCGACGCCGCCGTCAGCGCCGCGGCGAAGCTCGGCGTATAGCGATTGTCGCGCGTCATCATGTCCTGCATGACGCGCCCGGAGCCGGCAGCATCGGCGATCGCCGAACCCGACATGCCGGCGAAGATCACGCTCTGCAGGACGTTCACCTGCGCGAGCCCGCCGCGGAACCGGCCGACGAGCGCATTGCAGAACGCCAGCAGGCGTTCGGTCATGCTGCCGATGTTCATCAGTTCCGCCGCCAGGACGAAGAGCGGCACCGCGAGGATCACGTAGTTGCCGTACATCCCGTTCAGGAACTGTTCGGCGGCGATGCCCATGTCCTGCCCGGCGAGAAGCAGGTACAGGATCGACCCCGCGATCATTGCGTGCCCGATCGGCAGGCCGAGAAGCGAAAGCGCCGTGATCGTGACGAGACAGATCGACCAGGGGCTCGCGATATTCATACGCCCGACCCCGCCTTCGTCGGATCGAAGGCCGTCGGCGCGCGTCCGCGCAGCGCGTCGGCCGCCAGCCATATGTAACGCACGATCGTCGCGACCGCGAAGAGCACGTAGATAGAATAGAGCCAGTCGAACCGGATCTTCATGTAGGCCGTCTTCTCGACCCGCATGAAGGCCACGTAGTCGACGACCGCCGGCAGCGAAATGCCGTAGAGCGCCACCAGCGCCGTCGCGGTCATCAGGCACATGATCCTGCGCGTTTTCGGACTGGCGGCCCCGTAGACGAGGTCGAAGCGGATCTCGTCCGTCTCGCGCACGACGAACGCCGCGCCCCACAGCACGAGCCAGATCCACGCGACGACGCTGAGTTCGTGCGTCCATCCGACGGGCAGGTCGAGCGCGTAGCGGAACACGATCTGGACGAGGAACGCGACGAACATCGCCGCAAGGAGTGCCGCGGCCACGTTCTCGGCACGTCGTTCCAGCCACCGGTAGGCGTGCGCGATTTTCATGTCCGTGCCGATCTATGCCGCAGGCCGGGGCGTCCGCGGACGCCCCGGCGCACGACGCTTCCTAGAGCGCGTTGATCTTCGCGAGCATGCCGGCAGGCCAGCTCTTCGCGAGATCCGAGGCGAGGTACTTCTTCTGCGCGAAATCGCGGAAAGCCGCGATATCGGGAACGTAGACGTCGAGTCCCTGCGCCTTGAAGAAGTCGACCAGTTCCTTTTCCTTCTTCGCGTGCTCGGCGTTGCTCCAGCCCACGGCCGCGTCGGCGGCGGCCTGGAAGGCCCGCTTCTTGTCGGCGCTCATCGCGTTCCACGTCTTGGCCGACACGGTCAGCAGGTCGAAGCCGACCAGATGCGAGGTCAGGACGATCTGCGAGCTGACTTCGTAGAACTTCATGTTCTGGACGTTGGGCAGCGGATTGTCCTGGCCGTCGATGGCGCCGGTCTGCAGGCCCGTATAGACCTCGGGATAGGCCATGGGCACGGGATTGGCGCCCAGCGACTGGCCCAGGAACTGCCACGCATCGCCGCCGGGCATGCGCAGCTTCACGCCGGCGAGATCGGCAGGCGTGTTGATCTTCTTCTTGGAACGCAGGCCGACATGGCGCGAGCCGAAATAGGTCGGCGCGAGGATGCGCACGCCGAGTTGGTCTTCGGCCATCTTCTTGAGTTCGGCGCCGACGTCGCTGGCGAACACCTTCGTCATGTGCTCGGCGTCGCGGAACAGGTAGGCGGCCGTCATGATCGACCACGCCGGGATCTGGTTCGACACGTCCTGCGGCGCGATGTTGCCCATTTCGAGATTGCCGCGCTGCATGGCGACGAGCTCGGTGCCCTGCTTGAACAGGTTGCCGCCGAAATAGGATTGCAGCGTGTAGTCCGCCGAAATCGCGTCGGCGAACTTCTTCATCATTTCAGCGCGGATGTCCTGCTCGGAGAACACGGCCGAAAAGCGCAGCGTCGGCTTCGCTTGCGCGCCGGCGCGGCCGGCGAACGTCATCGCGAGCGCGCTCGTGCCCGCGGCAAGGAATGCGCGTCTGGTGGGGGCGAGACTCATTGGGTTTCCTCCTCGGTCCCTTGCGCTTTATGCGTCTGGGTAGCGGAGTATTGTTTATGAGAGATTTCGTTTCAATATAAAAAACGAGTTTCATATGAGATTTTGGATTTCATATGGTTATTCGAGACTCGTGGTATTGGTGTAATCTGCGCGCGCAAGCAGGCGGCAGGATGGGCATCGAATTTCCCACATCGACGGTCGGCGAGAAGCTGTACGAGCGCATGCGCTCGGACGTCATTTTCGGCCGGCTCGAGCCGGGCCGGCGCCTGCGGCTCGACCGGCTGTCGCAGGAATACGGCGCCAGCGTCAGCACGCTGCGCGAGGTGCTGAACCGTCTCGCCTCCGAACGGCTGGTCGTCGCCGAGGGCCAGCGCGGCTTCGGCGTGGCCCCCGTCTCGATCGCGGATTTCGAGGAAATCGCGGCGCTGCGCCTGCTGCTCGAAGAGCACGCGATCGACCGCAGCTTCGCGGCGGGCGACGTCGAATGGGAAGGCCTGGTCGCCGCCGCCCACCACAAGCTCGCCGCGATGGAGCGCCGCATGCTCGCGGGCGAGCGCGACGTCGCCGAGCGCTGGAAGGGCTACGACCGCGAATTCCATCAGGCGCTGATCGCCGCCTGCGGCTCGCAGACGCTGCTCGAGATCTATACGGGCGTCTACGACCGCTATCTGCGCTACCAGATGGTCGCGGTGATCTTCCGCGGCGCGCTCGCGGCCGACGAACATCAGGCGCTGCTCGACTGCGCGCTGAAACGCGACGCCGCACGCGCGCGCGCGATCCTGCGCGCCCATATCGAAGGCTGCCTCGCCCATACGCGCGCGGCCGGCCTCATCGCCGATGCGCCGCACGAAGCCGCGCCCGACCCCGACGCTGCCGAAGAACCGCCGACGGTCGGCGAGACGGCCTATCGCCGCGTGCGCGCCGACATCCTGTCGGGCCGGTTGGCGCCCGACCTGAAACTGCGGCTCGACACGCTGAAGGCCGATTACGGCATCAGCGTCAGCACGCTGCGCGAGATCCTGAGCCGCCTCGCATCGGAACGTCTGGTCGTGGCCGAGGGACAGAAGGGGTTCCGCGTTTCGCCGGTATCGGTCGAAAGCCTGCGCGAGATCGCCGAGCTGCGCCAGCTGCTGGAATGCCACGCGCTGGAACAGTCCTTCGCGGCGGGCGACATCGAATGGGAGGGGCGCGTCGTCGCGGCCCACCACAAGCTCGCCCGGCTGGAAGCGCGCATGGCATCGGGCGATGCGGCCGCCACGGCCGACTGGAAGCGCTACGACTGGCAGTTCCACCAGTCGCTCATCTCGGCGTGCGGATCGCGCGCGCTGATCGACACGCACGCGGCCGTCTTCGACAAGTACCTGCGCTACCAGATGACGTCGCTCAGCTATCGCGGCGACATCGCGTCGGGCGAGCACCACCGGATGCTGGATTGCGCGCTGAAGCGCGACTGGAAAACCGCCTGCGACACGCTGCGCCGCCACGTCGAAGGCGGCATGGCGCATGCGCTGGCGACGGGAACGATCCGCTAGCCCGACCCGAACGACTGGACCAGCGAGCCGCTGATCAGGTACCAGCCGTCGACCAGAACGAAGAAGATGAGCTTGAACGGCAGCGAGACGATCGCCGGCGGCATCATCATCATGCCCATCGACATCAGCACCGCGGCGACGACCATGTCGATGATGACGAACGGGATGAACAGCAGGAAGCCGATCTCGAAGGCGCGGCGCAGTTCCGAGATCATGAAGGCCGGGACCAGCACGCGGTAGGGCGTCGCCTCGGCCGATTCGGGCGCCGGGATCTTCGCGATGTCGATGAACAGGCCCAGATCCTGTTCGCGCGTGTGGCGGATCATGAAATCGTGGAACGGCTTGGCCGTGCGCTCGACCGCCTGCGCCTCGGTGATGCGCCCGTCGATCATCGGCGAGATGCCGTCGCGCCATGCCGCCTCGCCCACCGGCGCCATGATGAAGAAGGTCAGGAACAGCGCCAGCGACGTCAGCACCGCGTTGGGCGGCGCCTGCTGCGTGCCCAGCGCCGTGCGCAGCAGCGACAGCACGACGACGATGCGGACGAAGCTCGTCACCATCATCAGGATCGACGGCGCCAGCGACAGCACCGTCATCAGCATCAGGAGCTGGACGATGCGACCCGTCGTCGAAGTTCCGTCGCCAAGATCGAGGTTGAAGTTCTGCGCCAGCGCGGGCAGCGGCGCCAGCAGCAGGAACGCGATCAGGGCCGGGCGCAGGAAGCGCATCATGCGCCCTCCGGGGCGGCGAGCCGCTCGACATGCACAGCCCCCGCGGGGCCGACGACGAGCAGGTGTTCCACCCCGTCGCGGCGCAGCAGCATCGCGCGCGTCTTGGGATCGAGAGCGATCGTCTCGACGATCTGGAGGCGCCGGCGGCGACCGGCCGCGGCGGTGGTCGCACCCGGCATCCAGCGCCGGGCCGCCCACGCGACCGCGGCAATCAGCGCGACGACGAAGGCGAGCGCCGCGGCGAAGCGCAGCAGGGTTTCGGGATCGAGATTCATCGGCCGATGCTCGCGGCGTGGGAGAGCGATCCGCGCAGCCGGTCGAGCGCGTTCGCCACGCCGTCGAGCGCGCTTGCGCAAGCAAGCCCTTCGGCGCG